>NZ_JBHZAG010000024.1:0-112685 GCF_042754125.1 Amycolatopsis sp. NPDC059235 | reverse complement strand
GGTAAATATGCCTTGACAAGCACCCCCAGACCGCAGGAGAGCTTCGTATCGGGGTGCGGGGGAGGGGCTGGGTGCCTCGAAGGTTGGGTGCAGTGGTGCGGGTTATGAAGTTGCTGGGAAAGACAAGGTTGGTGCTATTTGGTTGAAGGTGGCGGAGGCTGTGTCTTCTTGTTCTGCTGGGACTGTTAGGGATAGCAGCCACAGGGTGTTGTCTGCTTGTTTTATTAGTGCGTAGGTTGCGCGGGTTATTACTGCGTCTGGGTTGGCGGAGTGGCTTTGCGCTCGTTCTACTGCGCGGAACATTACTTCTACGCCGTTGTTCGTTTTTGTTGGTTCTCGGGTGAAGTTGAATGAGTCTTGCGAGCCTGACGAGCGCAGTGCTGCCATTGCGTCGCTGAGCGAATACTTCTCGTAGAAGTTCGGGATTCGTTCCAGGCGCAGGGATTGGCGGCCGTCCTGGGAAAGGTATTGGACTACCGTTGAGGTGCCGTAGGCGGATTTTCGGGACGCGATGAAGCGTTTCCATCCTTCTGGCACTGAGACGGTGTATTCGCTGTCTCGCGAGACGTTTGCCGTTGCGCTTGCGTTGCCGTGTTGGGGGACCAGTTTCAGTGGTTCCGAGGAGCCTGCGACTGTGCCCAGGGTGGCCAGCACTCCGGTTTCGGGGCCTTGTGGTGGCAGCAGGTTTTGGCCGCTCACCACCCTTGCCAGTGCGAAACCGCCGCCGCAGGCCAGGGCGAACAGGACCATTGAGGCTACGGCCAGCATTGCTGTTGCTTTGCCGCTGCGGCGTGGGGGTGGTGGCGGTAGCGGGGCCGGCAGTGGGGGCGCGGGGGTGAAGGCGGGGGCGGAGCCGGTGTTTCCCGAGCGCATGAAGGGCAGCGGGCCTGGGTCTGCTGCCAGTGCGGCGGGCTGGTCGGGAGTGTCGGGTTTCGGGGCGACTGTTTTGATGACCTGGGTGTCGGTGGCGTCCAGGTGGGCGGCCGTCTTTTTGCCGTCGGGGGTGCGGAACAGTTCTGGGCCGAACAGGTCTAGGGCGGCCTTGTTCTGCATGGGGTAGAGCCGGTGGCGCACCTCGCGCAGCGAGATTCGCTTTTCCGGCTCCTTCTTCATCAGCGCGGTGATGACGTCGGCCAGCGGGCCCGCCTTCGGGCGCGGGACCTTGCCGTTGACGACCTTGCCGACGGTTTCCAGTGGGTCGCCGTCCGCGTCGTACGGGGGTGCGCCTTCGACGGCGGCGAAGAGCGTCGCGCCGAGGCCCCACAGGTCGGCGTTGGGGGTTACTGCGCCACCGGAAGCGACTTCCGGCGAGATGTAGGCGGGCGAACCGAGCATGATTCCGGTTCGCGTCATGGTGGCTTCGGAGACGTTGCGGGCGATGCCGAAGTCGGTGAGCTTGATGCGGCCGTCGCTCGCCACTAGGACGTTGCCTGGCTTTACGTCACGGTGGGTGATGCCTGCGTCGTGGGCTGCTTCGAGAGCCGCCGCAACCGCGATGCCGACGGCTGCGGCCTGCTCCACCGTCAAGGGGCCGTGGTCGCGCAGCAGGTGGGCGAGGCTGCGCGACGGCAGCAGCTCCATCACGACGAACGGGGCGTCGTTCTCGCGCGCGACGTCGTGCAGGGTGATGACGTTCGGATGCGACAGCACCGCGATCGCGCGGGCCTCGCGGAGCGTGCGCTCGCGGAGTTCGTCCGCCTGTTCGGCCGGGATGCCCGGCGGCACCTTCATCTCCTTGACCGCGACCGGGCGGTGCAGGAACTCGTCGTAGGCCGACCAGACCGTGCCCATCGAGCCCGACCCCAGAATCGACCGCAGCCGGTATCGCCCGGCGACTACCCGCGGCTGGTCGCCGCCGGGCGACGGCTCGGCGTTCGCGGAGCCGGTGCTGTCGGTGTTGCCGGGCTGGTCCAGGTCGCTGTTCTCCGAGGGCACCCCATGATTGTGGCCCACGCCGCGGTCCCTCTTCGACTCAGCACCGCTACCCCTGAGTTCACCCGTACGGGGGGCGAGCAGAGTCACAGGTGCGGGTGGTGGCCTGCCTCTACCATCACTGGGTATGACGAACGTGGCTGGTCCGGAGTCGGCGCCGACTTCCGAGCCCGGGCTCGCGCTCGCGGCGGAGTTCCCGACCGCGGACCGCGCCCAGTGGCAGGAGCTGGTGGCGGGAGTGCTGCGCAAGAGCGGCAGGCTCCCCGAGGATTTCGCGGGCGCGCCGGAGAGCAAGCTCGCCTCGCGCACCTACGACGGCATCGAAATCCAGCCGCTATACACGTCTGACAGCGCTGGTGTCGCTGGCGGCGACCTCGGCTTCCCCGGGTTGCCGCCGTTCGTGCGCGGGGCCCGGCCGGAGGGTGTCGTCGACACTGGGTGGGACATCCGGGTCCGTCACCAGCGCGAAGACGTCCGTGCGGCGAACGCGGCGATCCTCGCTGACCTCGAAGGCGGCGCGTCTTCGGTGTGGCTGCGGCTCGGCGCGGGTTCGCTGCCGATTTCCGCGCTCGAGGACGCGCTGAACGAGGTGTACGTCGGCCTCGCGCCGGTCGTCCTCGACGCCGGTGCGGAGTACGAAACCGCAGCTCAGGCGCTTCTCGACCTCTTCGCCGAGCGCGAGGTCCCGGCCAGCGAAGCCGTCGGCACGCTCGGTGCGGACCCGCTCGGCACCTCGGCGCGTACAGGGCAGGCCTTGCCGCTCGGTCCGGCCGCGGAATTGGCCGCGAAGGTTGCCCCTAAGTACCCCAAGGTTCGCACGATCGTCGCCGACGGACTGCCGTTTCATGAGGCAGGCGGCTCCGACTCGCAGGAACTCGGCGCGACGATCGCGTCCGGCGTCGCTTATCTGCGTGCGCTCACCGAGGCCGGTTTGGACGTCGCCGCGGCGGCCGCGCAGATCGAGTTCCGGCTCGCGGCGACTGCGGACCAGTTCCTGACAATCGCCAAGTTCCGCGCCGCGCGCCGGCTGTGGGATCGGGTCCTCGAAGTCTCCGGAGCGGCCGCGAACGCGCGCGGGATGCATCAGCACGCGGTCACGTCGCCGTCGATGTTCACCCAGCGTGACCCGTGGGTGAACATGCTGCGCACCACCGTCGCCTGCTTCGCGGCGGGAGTCGGCGGCGCGGACGCGGTCACCGTGCTGCCGTTCGACGCGGCGATCGGCCTGCCGGACGCGTTTTCCTCGCGGATCGCCCGCAACACCAACGCGATCCTCATCGAAGAGTCGAAGCTGGGCAGCGTGATCGACCCGGCGGGCGGCTCCTGGTACGTCGAGAAGCTCACCGACGAACTCGCCGAAGCCGCGTGGCGCGAGTTCACCGCGATCGAGGCGGCGGGCGGCATCGAGGCCGAGCTGGCGTCCAGCGCGTTGGCCGGGCGGCTGGCCGAGACCTGGGAGAAGCGCGCGAGCCGTCTCGCGACCCGGCGCGATCCGCTGACCGGCGTCAGCGAGTTCCCGAACCTGGACGAAAAGCCGGTCACCCGCGAGCCAGTGCCGTCCACTGTGGACGGCGGACTGCCGCGGCACCGGTACGCCGAGGAGTACGAGAAGCTGCGCGACGCGTCCGACGCCTACCTCGCCGAGCACGGCGAGCGGCCGAAGGTTTTCCTAGCCACGCTGGGTCCGGTTGCCACGCACACCGGCCGCGCGTCGTTCGCGACGAACCTGCTGCAGGCGGGCGGTATCGAGGCGGTGAACCCCGGCGCGACCGACGACCTGCCCGGCGCGTTCCGCGAGAGCGGTGCCAAGGTCGCCTGCGTCTGCGGCACCGACGCGGCGTACGAGGAACAGGCCGCGTCCGTCGCGGCTTCGCTCGGCGCGACGGAGGTTCTGTTGGCGGGCAAGGGAACCTACGACGGAATCAGCGGCAATTTGTACGCCGGGTGCGACGCGCTCGAAGTCCTGACCAGCCTCCACGCACAGCTGGGAGTCTCCGCATGAGCATCCCGAATTTCGCCGACGTTCCTCTCGGCACCCCAGAACCAGGCGACCGCGCCGCGTGGGCACAGGCCGTGCAGGAAGCCACCGGCAAGGGCCCGGACGCGCTGGCCTGGGAAACCCCCGAGGGCATCGGCGTGAAGCCGGTCTACACCGCCGCCGATCTGTCCGATGTGGACTTCCTCGGCACGTACCCGGGCATCGCGCCGTACCTGCGCGGGCCGTACCCGACGATGTACGTCAACCAGCCCTGGACGATCCGCCAGTACGCCGGGTTCTCCACCGCGCAGGAGTCGAACGCCTTCTACCGCCGCAACCTCGCGGCCGGGCAGAAGGGCCTGTCGGTCGCGTTCGACCTCGCGACCCACCGCGGCTACGACTCCGACCACCCGCGCGTGTCCGGCGACGTCGGCATGGCCGGCGTGGCGATCGACTCGATCTACGACATGCGCCAGCTGTTCGACGGCATCCCGCTGGACAAGATGTCCGTCTCGATGACGATGAACGGCGCGGTCCTGCCGGTGCTCGCGCTGTACGTGGTCGCGGCCGAGGAGCAGGGGGTGAAGCCGGAGCAGCTCGCGGGGACCATCCAGAACGACATCCTCAAGGAGTTCATGGTCCGCAACACCTACATCTACCCGCCGCAGCCCTCGATGCGGATCATCTCCGACATCTTCGGCTACACCTCGCAGCACATGCCGAAGTACAACTCGATCTCCATCTCCGGCTACCACATGCAGGAGGCCGGAGCGACCGCCGACCTGGAGCTGGCGTACACGCTCGCGGACGGCGTCGAGTACATCCGCGCGGGCGTCGAAGCCGGGCTGGACGTCGACAAGTTCGCGCCGCGGCTCTCGTTCTTCTGGGCCATCGGCATGAACTTCTTCATGGAGGTCGCGAAGCTGCGCGCCGCTCGGCTGCTGTGGGCGAAGCTCGTGAAGCAGTTCGACCCGAAGTCGCAGAAGTCGCTGTCGCTGCGTACGCACTCTCAGACGTCAGGTTGGTCTCTCACCGCGCAGGACGTCTTCAACAACGTCACGCGTACGTGCGTCGAGGCGATGGCCGCGACCCAGGGACACACACAGTCGTTGCACACCAACGCTCTCGACGAAGCGCTGGCGCTGCCCACCGACTTCTCCGCGCGGATCGCGCGCAACACACAGCTGTTGCTGCAGCAGGAGTCCGGCACAACGCGCGTCATCGACCCGTGGGGCGGCAGCGCGTTCGTAGAGAAGCTCACCTACGACCTCGCGCGCAAGGCGTGGGGCCACATCACCGAAGTCGAGGGCGCGGGCGGCATGGCGCGCGCGATCGATGAAGGCATCCCGAAGCTGCGCATCGAAGAGGCGGCCGCGCGTACGCAGGCGCGCATCGACTCGGGACGACAGCCGGTCATCGGCGTGAACAAGTACCAGGTCACTGACGACGAGCAGATTGACGTGCTCAAGGTCGACAACGCGGGCGTACGCGCACAGCAGCTCGAGAAGCTGCGTCGGCTGCGCGAAGAACGCGACCCGCAGGCCACCGAGGACGCCCTGCGCCGCCTCACCGAAGGCGCGCAGAACAACGGCAACCTGCTTGAGCTGGCCATCAACGCCGCGCGCGCGAAGGCCACCGTCGGCGAGATCTCCGACGCCCTGGAGAAGAACTGGGGCCGCCACTCCGGCCAGATCCGCACGATCTCCGGCGTGTACCGGGAAGAGGTGGGGAAGTCGGACAACGTCGAGAAGGCCCGCGAGCTGGTCGACAAATTCGCTGAAGACGAAGGCCGCCGCCCGCGCATCCTCGTCGCGAAGATGGGCCAGGACGGCCACGACCGCGGCCAGAAGGTGATCGCGACCGGCTTCGCCGACCTCGGCTTCGACGTCGACGTCGGCCCGCTGTTCTCCACCCCGGCCGAGGTCGCGCGCCAGGCGTCGGAAGCCGACGTGCACGTGATCGGCGTGTCCTCGCTGGCCGCCGGGCACCTCTCGCTGGTGCCCGCGCTGCGCCACGAGCTGGCCGAGCTGGGCCGCGAGGACATCATGGTCGTGGTCGGCGGCGTGATCCCGCCGCAGGACTACCCCGAGCTGCGCGAAGCGGGAGCGGCGGCGATCTTCGGCCCGGGCACGGTGCTCGCGGACGCCGCGATCGACCTGCTCCAGCAGCTGGCCGCGCAGGAGTCCTGAACCTTGCCGCGGCGGATCGACGTCGGCGAATACGCCAAGGGCGTGCTCGCGGGCGACCGGGGGACCCTGTCCAAGGCCATCACGCTGGTCGAATCGCACCGGGAGGACCACCGGCGGCAAGCCCAGGAACTGCTGGTCGAGCTGCTTCCGCACGCCGGCGGGGCGAAACGCGTCGGCATCACCGGCGTGCCCGGAGTCGGTAAGTCGACATTTATCGACCAGCTCGGCACCGACCTCACCACGGCCGGGCACCGGGTCGCGGTGCTGGCCGTCGACCCGTCCTCGACCCGCACCGGCGGCTCGATCCTCGGCGACAAGACCCGGATGGCGCGGCTGGCGGTCGATCCGAAGGCGTTCATCCGGCCGTCGCCGACGTCCGGCACGCTCGGCGGCGTCGCCCGCGCGACCCGCGAGACGATCGTGCTGATGGAGGCGGCCGGCTTCGACGTCGTGCTGGTGGAGACGGTCGGGGTCGGGCAGTCCGAGGTGACCGTGGCGAACATGGTCGACTGCTTCCTCTTCCTGACGCTGGCGCGCACCGGCGACCAGTTGCAGGGCATCAAAAAGGGCGTGCTGGAACTCGCCGACGTCATCGCCGTGAACAAGGCCGACGGCCCGCACGAACGCGACGCCAAGCGCGCCGCGCGCGAACTGCAGGGCGCGCTGCGGATGATCTACGGCAAGGACGCGCTCTGGACGCCGCCGGTGCTCACGTGCAGCGGGCTCGAAGGCAGCGGCCTCGACGAGGTGTGGGCGGCGATCGGGAAGCACCGCGAGGTGCTCACCGAATCGGGTGATCTTGGCGAGAGGCGCAAGAAGCAGCAGGTGGACTGGACCTGGTCGATGGTTCGCGAGCAGCTGCTCGACCGGCTCACCGCGCATCCGGCGGTCCGCGCGCAGGTAGCCGACGTGGAACGAGCCGTGCGCGACGGAGAACTCACCGCCACGCTGGCCGCGCAGCGGATCTTGGCGGCGTTCACCGAGCCCTCGTGACCTCCCCTTCTTGAACGTTGTCCAAGAAGAAAGAACGCTGTGCGCACAAGTGTCTTTTGACCGTCTCAGGGGCTTGATGCGCCCGGCGGTCGTCAGCACGGGGCGAGCGGACCCGGCTCCACCGCGTGGCGGCTGACGCGCCGAAGCTTCGGCGGGCACAATGCACGGTGACGGCGTAGAAGGGAAGTCATGGCGAAGGTGCGGGGACTGCTGCTGGCCGGATTGCTCGGCGTGCTGCTCACCGGGGTGCTGCCGGTGGCGGCGTCCGCGGCGACCTCGGCTCCCGCCGCGGTCACGGTGGCGGCTGAGACGGCGATCACGCAGGTGAACGCGGTCCATCAGGCACCGCCCGGCCCGGTGCTCGACCCCACGCAGACCGACAAGGCCAACGCCGACAAGACGAAGAAGAACCTCATCGCGGGCGGGGCCGCGGTGGTGCTGCTCGCCATCGTGTTCTTCGGCCGCCGCCACCGCATCAAGCGCCGCAAGGCCCAAGGCGGCTGAGCTTTCCGGCGTTCACCCACGCCGAACTTCGTCAGCCGTTCGCCGCAGATCTTCTACCGGCCGTCTTGGTCGGAGCGCACCGCACCGCCGCTTGCCACCTGCATGGTGCACGATCGACTCCAATGCGTAAGACAGATCGATCGGCACGTTGCGTGTTCCCCTGCGCTCGTGTTGCGGGAGGAGGTGCGGCGTGACGGTGCTGGACTCACGGCCGGACGTTCCAGGTGACCACAACCCGATCGCGGCGCCCGGCGCGCTGCTCTCCGAAGCCGGCGTCAGCATGGCTCCGGTGGAAGACCTTGGTGCGGGCCGCGGCCCGTTCTGGCTGGACGACTGGCTGCGCGCGAACGCGACCGACGTGCTCGCGTGGCGGCGGCACATCCACGCCCACCCCGAGCTGTCGCGCGACGAGTACGCGACGACCGAGCTGATCGTGTCGCTGCTGCGCCGGGTCGGGCTGAAGCCGTGGGTGCTGCCCGGCGGCACCGGCGTGGTGTGCGACATCGGCAAGGGCGAGCGCTGCGTCGCGCTGCGCGCGGACATCGACGCGCTGCCGCTGACCGAGGACACCGGCCTGCCGTACTCCTCCACCACTGAGGGCGCCGCGCACATGTGCGGCCACGACGCGCACACCGCGATCCTGCTCGGTGCCGGCCGCGCGCTCGCCGGCGCGCCCGAGCTGCCCGGCCGCGTGCGGCTGATCTTCCAGCCCGCGGAGGAGGTCATGCCCGGCGGCGCGCTGGACATGATCGCCGCGGGAGCGCTGGACGGCGTCGAGCGGATCTACGGCCTGCACTGCGACCCGCGGCTCGAAGCGGGCAAGGTCGGCACCCGGGTCGGCGCGCTGACGTCCGCCGCCGACCTCATCGAACTGCGCCTCACCTCGCCCGGCGGCCACACCTCGCGGCCGCACCTCACCGCGGACCTCGTGTACGCGCTGGGCACGGTCATCACGTCGCTGCCGTCGGTGCTGTCGCGCCGCGTCGACCCGCGGTCCGGCACGGTGCTGGTGTGGGGCGCGGTGCACGCCGGGCAGGCCGCCAACGCGGTGCCGCAGGACGGCGTCCTGCGCGGCACGCTGCGGACCGCCGACCACGAGGTGTGGAAGGCGCTGGAGCCGCTCGTCGCGTCGTCGGTGGAATCGCTGCTGGCCCCGACCGGCGTCGGCTTCTCGCTCGACTACCGGCGCGGAGTGCCGCCCGTGGTGTCCGACGCCGAGTCGACCGCGCTGATGCGCGCCGGCGTCGAGGCGGCGGTCGGCGAAGCGGGGCTCGCCGGGACGGAGCAGTCGTCCGGCGGCGAGGACTTCGGCTGGTACCTGGAGCACGTCGGCGGGGCCTTCGCCCGGCTCGGCGTGTGGTCCGGCCCGCCCGCTCCGCAGGCCGACATCCACCGCCCGACGTTCGTCCTCGACGAGCGCGCGCTGCTCGTCGGAGTTCGCACTTTGGTGCACACCGCGCTGGCCTCGCTGGCCTGAGTTATCCACAGGCTGCGGGTCGATGTGGATAACTTGGGTGGGTGAGAGGTACCCCTCGTGCGGGGGTGTCAGCGGGGAGTTACGCCCTGTGGTCTAGACCGCCGATGCCCTCGCTCTGGTCTGTTCACCGAGAGTCATTTCGGACTTTTGTGCTGCCGTGGTTGGGCAGGTGGCCGTTGACTGCCTCTGGTGGATTTCGTGTTGTGCGGCAACGGCTTTGGCGGAATCCGCGGCTGGCGGCGGTGCTGCGCTGACCTGATTTCTGCCGCCATTTCTGGTCACGCGCTGCTGTTTTTCCTGCGCTCTGAGGTGCTCGATGCCCGTGTGGGTGAGCCTCTGCCGTGTGGTATTGGGCGACTGTCCGGCCGGGCTGTGGATAGTCCGGAGACGCAGAGTTATCCACAGGGCCGCACCGCTGGGGACAACTTCCCGGCTCGCCTGGGGACGGCCTGGGCGGGCTGTGGATGGCTCGGAAAACGAGCCTCCCGGACCGCCGCCGCGAGGCCGGGCGCGCTCCGGAGGAGCGGTTTGGTTCGCCTCTCGAACGGCTGAAAGTCCGTGAGGGGAACCCTGAGGGACTCAGAGTCCGTGAAGGTTCCCCTCACGGACAGTCAAGCGGAGAGCGTCAGCCGCTGATCCCGGTGCACGGCCGGGTGCGCAGATCGTCCACGTAGTCCACCGGGGCCCCGGCCGCCTCCGCGGCATCAGCGAGCACCCCGAGATACCGCGCCGAGGGCAGGCCGCCCTCGTAGGCGTCCAGGACGTACAGCCAGGCCAGCACCGATCCGTCCATGGTCTGCACGCGCAGCCGGATCTTCGTGTGCATCCCCAGCTCGCCGCCTTCCCAGCGGTCGAGGCGTTCCTCGTCGAGCCCGGTCACGTCGTAGATCACCACGAACACCCGCGACGACGGGTCCTCGACGATGGTGGCCAGCGCGCCTTCCCACCCGATGTCCTCGCCGCCGAACGTCAGCCGCCAGCCTTCCAGCCAGCCGGTGCCGGCCATCGGCGAATGCGGGGCGCGCTCCAGCATCTGGGCGGGCTCCATGTTGGATCCGTAAGCGGCATACAACGGCACGCGGCACAGCCTAGCGACCCTTCCTTCGCATATCCGGATGCACATGCCGTGTCCCGGGCACTTCGCCTGCCGGTCAGGTTCGCCGCGTAGGGTCAGGACCACCGCCAAGCACGTGTGACATAGGAGGACCCAGGTGACCAGGATCGTGATCATGGGTGGCGGCCCGGCGGGCTACGAAGCCGCCTTGGTCGCGGCGCAGCACGGCGCCGACGTGACGATCGTCGAGCGGGACGGCCTGGGCGGCGCCTGTGTCCTCTACGACTGCGTGCCCTCGAAGACGTTCATCGCGTCGTCCGGCGCGCTGGCGAAGATGCACGACCTCGGTGAGCTCGGCATCAACACCGACCTCGCGGACACCACCGTCGACCTGCCGACTGTGCACGGCCGGGTGAAAGGTCTCGCGCTCGCGCAGTCGGCCGACATCCGTGCCCGCGTGCAGCGTGAGGGCGTGCGCGTGATCACCGCCGAGGCCCGCTTCGCCGACGACGAGCCGGGTTTGGCCACCCACACGGTGGAGATCACGCACGCCGACGGGAAGGTGGAATCCCTGTCCGCCGACGTCGTGTTGATCGCCACCGGCGCGACCCCGCGCGTGCTGCCCGGCGCGGTGCCCGACGGCGAGCGGATCCTGGACTGGCGTCAGCTGTACGACCTCACTGAGCTGCCCGAGCACCTCGCGGTGATCGGCTCCGGCGTCACCGGGGCCGAGTTCGCCTCCGCGTACACCGAGATGGGCGTGAAGGTCACCGTCGTGTCCAGCCGCGACCGCGTGCTGCCGCACGAGGACGCCGACGCCGCCGCGGTGCTCGAAGAGGTCTTCACGCAGCGCGGCACCACGGTGGCCAAGCAGGCCCGCGCGGAGCGCGTCGAGCGCACCGAGAAGGGCGTCGAAGTTCACCTGGCCGACGGTCGCGTGATCGAGGCAAGCCACGCCCTGATGACCGTCGGGTCCGTCCCGAACACCGCCGACATCGGCCTCGACCGCGTCGGCATCGAACCCGGCCCCGGCGGCTTCATCGCGGTGGACCGGGTGTCGCGCACGAGCGTCCCCGGCGTCTACGCGGCGGGTGACTGCACCGGCGTGCTGATGCTCGCGTCCGTGGCGAGCATGCAGGGCCGCATCGCGATGTGGCACGCGCTGGGCGAGGGCGTCGCGCCGATCAAACTCAAGACCGTCGCGGCGAACGTCTTCACCCACCCGGAGATCGCGACTGTCGGCATCAGCCAGCAGGCGATCGACTCCGGCGAGGTTCCCGCGCGCACGATCATGCTGCCGCTGGCCACCAACGCGCGCGCGAAGATGGAAGGCCTCCGCCGCGGTTTCGTGAAGCTGTTCTGCCGCCCGGCCACCGGCGTCGTGGTCGGCGGCGTGGTGGTCGCGCCGTCGGCGAGCGAGCTGATCCTGCCGATCGCGCTGGCCGTGCAGAACCAGCTGACTGTGGACCACCTCGCGCTGACGTTCTCGGTGTACCCGTCGCTGTCCGGATCGATCACCGAAGCGGGCCGTCAGCTCATGCGGCACGACGATCTGGACTGATTTTTCTCCTCAGGGCAACCCCGTGCCGCACACCGCGTCTAGCGGGATGAAGACGTGTGGCACGGGGAAGGAACGAGGGTGCGCAAGAGCGCGATTTTCGCGGTGGCGGCGGCGATCGGACTGGCCGGGACAGCGGTCCCGGCGGTAGCGGCGGACGGGCCGGCCCCTGATCCGGTGACCGTGCAGCTGAACCAAGACACCGCGGTGCTGCACGGCCAGGTGAACGCCTACCAGCGCGGCTCTGAGCCGAACCTGGCGCTCGCTTACTGCCCCGGAGCCAAGGCGGGTACGGCGACGTTCAGCTCGCCCGCCCTGAAGTTCTCCCAGTACTTCTACGGCGAGATGGTCGGCGTGAAGGCCACGATGAACGCGCACGCGAGCCTGGTGCCGGGCACCAAACCCGGCAGCTATCCGCTCACCGTCACGTGTGACGGGAAGCAGTACACCGCGACGTTCACCGTGCCCGCCGCGCAGGTGTCACGGGTGCCCCAGGGCGCGGCGAAGGCGGGCGACGGAAGCCTCGCCGGCTAATCGTCCATGCTTGCCGAAAACCGCCGGAAAATTGTTTCCGGCGGTTTTTTCGTTCCCGGGGCAACCCCCGGACGGGTGGAGACGTCTTGGTTGTTGTCGGAACGAAAACGCCCGGGCCGCAGGGGGAACTGCTGGCAGGGCGCGGATTCGCCGCTGTCGTATGCGGCGGGAATCGCATTTTTCATCAAGGGGAGTGTCATGAAGCGTACCGTTGTTTTCTCCGCCCTGGTCGCCGCCGGAATGCTTTCGGCCGCACCGGCTTTCGCCGCCGAAGCGCCCACTACGCCGCCCGCGACGAGCGCTACCGCCGCTCCGTCTTCCTCTCCTGCCACCGAGGAGCCGACGGATGACAACGCGGGTGTCCCCAAGGCGTTCATCCGCGTGCTGCCGTCGTCTGGGCACGCCGGGGACCGCGTCACGGTGCGCGTCGGCTGCGAGGCCTCGGAAATCAAGAACCTGAACTCGGCGGCGCTGCAGTTCGGCAAGCTGCACCCGGTCGGCCCGCAGAACGACCCGTCGAAGGCTCCGATCTCGCAGGGCACCGCGACCGTTCGTACGGGCGTGAAGCCTGGCGTGTACAAGGTGGCGTTCTCCTGCGGCAGCGCCGATCTCAGCACGAAGTTCACCGTGCTGGGCGCGAAGCCCGCGCCGAAGCCGACGCCGACTCCCGCGCCCAAGCAGGTCAGCAAGGTCCCGTCCGGCGCTCCGCAGACCGGCGGCACGGACGGTCCGATCGCGGACAGCTCGAACCTCGGCCTGCCGATCGCGGCCGGCGCGATGGGCGTGCTCGCACTCGGCGGCACTGGGCTCGTGGTGGCGCGTCGTCGCCAGCGTGGCTGACTAGTCTCCTGGGCCTGGCTGCGTTTTCGCGGCCAGGCCTAGGCGGATAGGGGGAATGATGATCAGGAAGACAATCGCCGCGTCGGCCGTCGCGCTCGCCGCGCTGACGGCCGGATGCTCGGTCGGCTCGACGACCGCGGCACCCGCGTCCAGCGCTCCGTCCGCTTCGTCGGCCGCGATGCCGAAATCGGAGCCGGTGTCGCTGGACATCCCGAGCATCGACGCGCATTCCAGCCTGGTGCCGCTCGGCCTCAATCCCGACAATTCGGTGCAGGTGCCGCCGGTCAGCACGCCGTTGCAGGCTGGGTGGTACGAAAACGGCCCGACACCCGGCGAGGTCGGCCCCGCGGTCGTGCTCGGACACGTGGACGGAAACAAGCACAAAGGGATCTTCTACCGGCTCAAGGAAATGAAGCCGGGAGACGACGTCGACATCGCCCGCCGCGACGGCTCCACCGCGCACTTCGAGGTGACCAAAGTGGACCAGGTGCCCAAAGACGTCTTCCCGAGCGACGCGGTCTACGGGGACACTTCGGACCCGCAATTGCGCCTGATCACCTGTGGCGGGGCGTTCGACCGGGCCGAGCACAGCTACGTGGACAACATCATCGTGTACGCCCACCTGGTGAACGGTTCGCACTGATCGGGCGATTGCCCGGGCGATTGAACGGGCATTGAAGAAGACGCCCCCGATTTTGTCGGTCCCCGGTGCGACACTGTGGCGGTTGGCACAATTCTGGGAGGCACGCATGATCACCAGGACTGAACCGTGGCCCGCGGGCACACCGTGCTGGGGCGACCTGATGGTGCCCGACCGCGACAAGGCGGTCACGTTTTACGAGGGTTTGCTGGGCTGGAAAGTCGAATCCGGCGGCCCGGAGACCGGTTTTTACGGAATGGCGCAGATAGCCGGAAAACCGGTGGCGGGGATCGGCCAGATCCCGCCGGAGCAGGCCGGCATGCCGCCGACGTGGACGACGTACCTGTCAGTGTCCGATGTGGACAAAACGGTGGCCGCGATCGCCGAGGCGGGCGGGCAGGTCATCGCCCCGCCGATGGACGTCCTCACCGAGGGCAGGATGGCCATCGCGACCGACCCGACGGGCGCGACGTTCGGGCTGTGGCAGCCCGGCCGACACTCGGGAACGCAAGCTACTTTGGCTCCGGGCGCACCCGCGTGGAACGAATGCATGACGCGGGATTTCGCTGCGGCTAAGCAGTTTTACGGGGATGTGTTCGGGTACGGGTTCGGGGATATGTCCGGGCCTGGGTTCACTTATGCGACCTTGGATGTGGATGGCCGTCCTGTCGGCGGCCTTGGCGAGCTGTCCGCGGACAGCCCGGCGCAGCCCGGGTGGGTGACGTACTTCTGGACGTCAGATGCGGACGCGTCCGCGGCGCGGGTTGTTGAGCTAGGCGGGACGGTGGTGAACCCGCCGGTGGACACACCCCATGGGCGGCTGGTGGTCGCGATGGACGACCAGGGGGCGGGGTTTTCGCTGATGGCGCCCAACGCCCAGTCGGGGACGCAGGACGGGTGGGGGTGAGGTTGGGGAGAGGCTGATTCGGGGCTCGCGGGACCGAGCGGGGCGAGTTGGCTGAGGGTTGCGGTGCTGGGCAGGGCATTTGCCGGGCTGCGCCGTATCGCGCTGAGCCGTGCTGCGCTGAGCCGTGTCGCGCCGGGTTGAGCCGAGCGGTGGTGGCGGTGCGCTGCGCTGGGTCGAGTCGGGGATTGCCGAGTGCTGGGCTGAGCCGCGTTGTGCCGAGTTCGTGCTGGGCCGCGCTGTGCGGTGGTGGGGAGAGCTAGCGCCGATCTGCGCTGTGCCCCGCTGGTTCGTGTCGCATTGCGCCCCGTTTGCCGCGGCTGGGCGGTGCCGGTTCGCGTTCTGCTGCGCTGTGCCGGGCGAGTCGCGCTGAGCGGAGCCAACCGGGTGCGCGCCGAGCCGTGCTAGTGCCGCGGTGCGCTGTGCGACGCCTGTTCGCGCCAAGCGCGTCGCGTCGACTCGGCGTGTCTCGCACCTGGCCCAGAAGTCCGTGAGGGGAACCCCGAGGGACTCAGAGTCCCTCAAAGTTCCCCTCACCACACTTCAGCCAAGCCGCAAGCCATCGCGGCGGTCGTGACCGCGCAGCAACTCGCCGGGCTAGCGATCGCTCAAGCGCAGCCCGGAGAAGCCGCCAAAGCGTCGTAAATCAGAGCCAGCCGGAAGGATCAGTCCTCCACCCAGTCGAACGTCTTCGTAACCGCCTTCTTCCAGTTCCGGTATTCCTTCTCCCTCCGGGACTCGTCCATCGACGGGTCCCACTGCTTGTCCTTCGCCCAGTTGGTCCGGATGTCGTCCTCCGACTCCCAGAAGCCGACCGCCAGCCCGGCCGCGTACGCGGCTCCCAGTGCGGTCGTCTCGTTCACCACCGGGCGGATCACCGGCACTCCGAGGATGTCGGCCTGGAACTGCATCAGCAGCTCGTTCACGACCATCCCGCCGTCGACCTTCAGCGACTTCAGCGGGACACCCGAGTCGGCGTTCATCGCGTCGATCACCTCGCGCGACTGGAACGCCGTCGCCTCCAGCACCGCCCTCGAGATGTGGCCCTTGTTCACGAACCGGGTCAGGCCGACGATCGCGCCGCGGGCGTCGGAGCGCCAGTACGGGGCGAACAGGCCCGAGAACGCCGGGACGAAGTACGCGCCGCCGTTGTCGTCGACCGTTCGGGCGAATTCCTCGATCTGGCCCGCCGACGAAATCAACCCCAGGTTGTCCCGCAGCCACTGCACGAGCGAACCGGTGACCGCGACCGAACCCTCCAGCGCGTACACCGTGTCGTTCGAGCCGATCTTGTAGCAGACCGTCGTCAGCAGGCCGTTCTCCGACAGCACCTTCTCCGTGCCGGTGTTCAGCAAGACGAAGTTGCCGGTGCCGTAAGTGTTCTTGGCCTCGCCCGGCGAAAGGCACGCCTGGCCGAACGTCGCCGCCTGCTGGTCGCCCAGGATGCCGGCGATCGGCACCTCGGCCAGTGCTCCGCGCGGGCGGACCTTGCCGTACACCTCCGACGACGACCGGATCTCCGGCAGCATCGACAGCGGAATCCCCATCTCCGCCGCGATGTCCTCGTCCCACTTCAGGGTGTCGAGGTCCATCAGCAGCGTGCGCGACGCGTTCGTCGGGTCGGTCACGTGCACGCCGCCGTCAGTGCCGCCGGTCATGTTCCACAGCACCCAGGTGTCCATGTTGCCGAACACCAGATCGCCCGCCTCGGCCCTGGCCCGCGCGCCCTCGACATTGTCGAGGATCCACTTGATCTTCGGGCCGGAGAAATACGTCGCGAGCGGCAGACCGGTCTTTGAGCGGTAGCGCTCCTGGCCGCCGCCGAGCGCTCCCAGCTCACCGGCGATCTTGTCGGTGCGGGTGTCCTGCCAGACAATCGCGTTGTACACCGGCTTCCCGGTGTTGCGATCCCACACGACAGCCGTCTCGCGCTGGTTCGTGATGCCCACCGCGGCGATGTCGGTCGGCCGCAGGTCGGCCTTGGCGAGCGCGCCCGCCGCGACCGCGCGGGTGTTTTCCCAGATCTCCTCGGCGTTGTGCTCGACCCAGCCCGCCTTCGGGAAGATCTGCTCGTGCTCGCGCTGGTCGACCGCGACGACACGGCCGGAGTGGTCGAAGATCATGCAACGCGTCGACGTGGTGCCCTGGTCGATCGCGGCCACGTACGAAGTCATGGATTTCCTCCAGGAAAGGGGATCAGGTCAAGTTGTGGACGGCGAGCCACACCACCGCGGCCAGCGCCGCGCCGACGAGCGGCCCGACGACCGGCACCCACGAGTAGCCCCAGTCGGGGTCGCGCTTGCCCTTGATCGGCAGCAGGAACGCGTACGCGAGCCGCGGGCCGAGGTCGCGGGCGGGGTTGATGGCGTAGCCGGTCGGCCCGCCGAGCGAGATGCCGATCACCAGCACGACGAACGCGACCCCGGCGTAGCCGAGCGCCGAGTTGCCGAAGTCCGGCCCGGACGAGGCGGTCTTGTAAGCCGGGTTGAACAGGATCCAGCCGACCAGCACGAAGGTGCCGATGATCTCGGTCACCAGGTTCCACGCCTTGTTCCGGATCTGCGGGGCGGTGGAGAAAATGCCGAGCGTCTCCTCCGGATTCGGGTGGTCGTCGAACTGGAGCTTGTACGTCAGCCAGCACAGCACGGCGCCGAGAATCGCGCCGAGCATTTCCCCGATCAGGTAATACGGCACGACCGTCCACGAGACTTTGCCCGAAATGGCGAGCCCCAGCGTGACCGCCGGGTTCAGGTGCGCGCCGGTCGGCGCGGCGATGCTGGCCCCCGCGAACACCGCGAAGCCCCACCCGAAAGTGATGAACAGCGTTCCGGCTTGGAAGCCGTTGTTCTTGCGCAGCACGACGTTGGCCACGACGCCGTTGCCCAGCAAGATGAGAACTGCTGTGCCCAGCAGCTCCCAGACGATGATCGCGCCCGGACTCAGACTTACGCTCACGCTCTCCGCACCTCCACACTGGACAGTCTGTGCAGGGCCGAACACGTCCGGCCACAGCCCCGTCGCCGACCCCAGTCCGCGGCACGTTACCGCCGCGTACGCGCGCAATCCATAAGCCGGGCGAAGCAATGTGACCATGATCGTCATGGGTTCCGCCACACGTGTCACCTCGGGGTCAGCAGACGATCACGCAAGCGTGCGATGCTGGGGAAGGTGGAGCACGAGGAGGAACGAGTGGTGACGAACCCGCAGAATGGCAGCGAGCCGGCCCAGCTGGGTCCGGCGGGCCGGGAGGAATCCTGGCGGCGCTTCGGCGACGAGACCTTCGACCTGGTCGTGATCGGCGGCGGGGTCGTCGGCGCGGGCACGGCGCTCGACGCGGCGACCCGCGGCCTGCGGGTGGCTCTCGTCGAGGCCCGCGACCTGGCGTCCGGCACGTCGAGCCGGTCCAGCAAGCTCTTCCACGGCGGCCTGCGGTATCTCGAGCAGCTCGAGTTCGGCCTGGTGCGCGAGGCGCTGCACGAGCGCGAGCTGATGCTGACGAAGATCGCGCCGCACCTGGTGAAGCCGGTGAGCTTCCTGTACCCGCTCACCCACCGGATCTGGGAGCGCCCGTACACCGCTGCCGGCTTGCTGATGTACGACACGATGGGCGGCGCCCGGTCGGTGCCCGGCCAGAAACATCTCACCCGCGCGGGTGCCCTCCGAATGGTCCCCGCGCTCAAGCGGTCCGCGCTGATCGGCGGAATCCGGTATTACGACGCGCAGTCGGACGACGCGCGGCACACGATGACCGTCGCGCGCACCGCCGCGCATTACGGCGCGGTGGTCCGGACCTCCACCCAGGTCGTCGGCTTCCTGCGCGAGGCGGACCGGATTTCCGGCGTGCGCGTGCGCGACGTCGAGGACGGCCGCGAGACCGAGATCCACGCCGGCGCGGTGGTCAACTGCACCGGGGTGTGGACCGACGAACTGCAGCGGCTGTCCGGCGGCCGCGGCCGGTTCCGCGTGCGTGCCAGCAAGGGCGTGCACATCGTGGTTCCGCGCGACCGGATCGTGTCGGAGTCGGGGATGATCCTGCGCACCGAGAAGTCGGTGCTGTTCGTGATCCCGTGGCGCAACCACTGGATCGTCGGCACCACCGACACGGACTGGAACCTCGACCTCGCCCACCCGGCGGCCACCAAGCACGACATCGACTACCTGCTCGAACACGTGAACTCGGTGCTCGCGACGCCGCTCACGCACGACGACATCGAAGGCGTGTACGCGGGTCTGCGCCCGCTGCTGGCCGGCGAGAGCGAAGAGACGTCGAAGCTGTCGCGCGAGCACGCGGTCGCGCGCGTCGCGCCGGGCCTGGTCGCGATCGCGGGCGGCAAGTACACGACGTACCGGGTGATGGCGGCCGACGCCGTCGACGCCGCGGTGGTCGACCTGCCGGGCCGTCCGCCGTCGTCCATCACCGACAAGGTCCCGCTGATCGGCGCGGACGGCTACCACGCGCTGGTCAACCAGGCGGATCACCTGGCCGCCGAGCACGGGCTGCACCCGTACCGCGTGCGGCACCTGCTCGACCGCTACGGCTCGCTGGTGCACGAGGTGCTGGCGCTCGCGGCGGACCGGCCGGAGCTGCTCAAGCCGATCGAGTCCGCGCCGGACTACCTCGGCGTGGAGGTCGTGTACGCGGCGAGCCACGAGGGCGCGCTGCACCTGGAGGACGTCCTCGCGCGGCGCACGCGGATCTCGATCGAGTACGCCCACCGCGGCGTCGACTGCGCCGAGCAGGTCGCCCAGCTGGTGGGTGGCGTGCTGGGCTGGTCGGAGGAAGAGACGAAGCGCGAGGTGGAGGTCTACCGGGCGCGGGTCGAGGCGGAGCGGGATTCGCAGCTGCAGCCGACGGACGAGTCGGCGGACGCGCTGCGGGCGGCGGCTCCGGAGGCTCGGGCGGGATTGATCGAGCCGGTTAGCTGAGATGGTCTCGTGAGTGCCTGTCACGGTCAGAACCGCGATAGGCACTCACGAGGGCTTGAGGATCCACCGAATGAGCGTCTCCCCGCTGGGCGAGGGCCGCTCCTCCGGCCCGACCCGGCTGAACCCGGCTCGTCGCGCGACCACCTCGGACGCGGTGTTGCTTTCGTCGTGCCGGTAGGCGATCTCGTGCAGCCCCAGCCGAGCGAACCCGAACTGGATCGCGGCCGAAAGCCCTACTGCCGCAATGCCTTTGCCCCGTTCGGCCGGATGCGTCCACACCGACGCCTCGGCCGTGCCGAAGTCGAGGTCCAGGTCGCGCAGCCCGACCTCGCCCAGCAGACGGCCGGTCGCCGGTTCGGCCACGGCCCATGAGCAGCGTTCGTCGCACGCCCACTGCGCGGCGCGCAGGGTCACGTATTCGGTGGCTTCGTCGGGGGTGCGCAGCCGGTAGTTCAGCACGTACCGCCGATGCCGCGGGTCCGCGAACGCCTCCATCAGCGCGGGCCGGTCGTCGAGATTCCGGTCCGCGCGCAGCTGACGCAGGTAGTACGCGCCCGCGTTGATTTCCACGGGTTCCACAAACTCGAGCCTAACCGTCCGGAACCGGAAAACGGCTGCGTGCCGCGTCACGGCCGGGGCGGCGCCAGGGTGAAAAATCCTTGCCGTTTCGGGCAGCGCTGAGGGAAAAGCCGTCGCGCGGTGATGATCACCCTGGCAGCGTTGCGAGGTATGCCGGACAATCTGACCCAGTTTGCCGTCGACCATTCCCATCTGCACGGATGGGACGAACTTCCCGCTTTCCTCGCCGACGACCGGACCTGGACGTTCGCCGAGGTCTACGCCGGGGCCGCGCGCGTCGCCGGAGGTTATCGCGCCGCCGGGCTGCGCCGCGGCGATCGTGTTCTGCTCGCGCTTCCGGACAGCATCGAAATGGTCTGGTGCCTGCTCGGCGCGTGGCAGGCCGGAATCGTCGCGATTCCGGTGAATGTCCAGATGAGCCGCGACGATTTGACCCGGGACATCCGGACCGCCGAACCCGCGTTGATCGTCGCCGACCCGGAATTCGCGGGCTGGCTCGACAACGCCGGTCTCGCTCCGACCACCGGTGCGGATGTGCTGGCGAAGGCGGAACCGGAGACGGAGTTCGCGCCAGGCGGGGACCATCCGTCGCACGCGATGTTCACCTCTGGAACCACCGGCGCGCCCAAGCTGTGCTTCTACCTGCACAGCAATTTCGATCCGTCGATGCTCCGCACGGACGGCGTCGGCACGGTCGCGTTTTCGGTGTCCCGCATGTATTTCGCCGGTGGTCTGTACTCGTCGGCGATGGCGACGATGTGCACCGGCCAGACGTCGGTGCTCTCGCGACCGCGCGCGACCCCGGCCGCCGCGCTGGAGCTGATCCGCCGCCACGGCGTCGCGACGCTCTTCGCACAGCCGAGTTTCTACGCGCGTCTGCTGCAAGAACCGGGACACGCCGAGACGCTCGGAAAGCTGAGCGGCGCGATGTGCGCTGGCGAAGTGCTTTCCGCGCGGCTGCGCGAGAAGCTGGTGCCGATTTTCGGCGACCGGCTGATGAATCTTTACGGTTCCACCGAAGGCGGCGGATACGCCGTTGGCCGACCGGCGGATTACGCCGACCCGTCGGCGGTCGGGCCGGGTTTCGAGGGGCGTTCGGCGCGCGTCGTGGTCGACGGGCAGGAGGTGGCCGCCGGTGTGCAAGGCGAACTGCAGGTTCTGGTCCCGTTCGCCACGCGGGGTGTCGCTCGCGGCAGTCTCGGCCCGGATCAGGTGACCAACACCTGGTGGTCGACCGGCGATCTCGGGTCGATCGACGCACAGGGCGTCATCCACGTCTACGGACGGCTGGACGACGTCGAGGTGATCGGCGGGCAGAACGTCGTGCCCGGCGAGGTCGAACGGCTTCTCGAAAGTCACCCGAAGGTGCGCGAAGCGGCGGTCAGCGCGGTGCGGCGGGAGGCGGGGGACACGACGCTGCGCGCGTATGTGGTCACGACGTCGGGACCTGGCGACGACGACCTCGGCGCGGAGTTGGTCGCGCTGACTCGCGAGCACTTATCGTGGTACAAGGTGCCGCAGGATGTGACGTGGCTGGAAGCGTTGCCGCGCAACGCAAATGGCAAGGTGTTGCGGCGGCATTTGCGTACTGCAGGCGGTCAATGACCTAAGCCGGGTGAGGGGATCGCCGGGAACTCCGCGTGTACGGCGGTCCCTTCTCCTCGCGCGGATTCGACGATCAGCGATCCCGCGACCCGCTGCACGCGCTGACGCATCGCTTCCAGCCCGAAGCCGGTGCCGTCGCCGCGGTCGCCGGGGGCGAAACCCCTTCCGTCGTCGCGGATATCGAGCATGACCAGGTCAGTGGTGTAGGTCAGGGTGATGCCGATCCGGCTGGCGTGCGCGTGTTTTTCCGCGTTGGCCAAGGCTTCCTGTGCCACCCGGTACATCGCCACCTCCAGCTCCGGCAGCAACGGCCGCGCGTCGCCTTCGACGTCGGTGGTCACCTTGGCGCCAGAGGTGTCGGACACTCGATTCGCCAGGCCAGCCAACGCTTCCGGCAGGTGCGAGTCGGCCAACGGCTCCGGCCGCAACGCCTGCACCGCTCGGCGCGCCTCGGTGAGACTGTCCTTCGCCAGCGTGTGCACGTGGTCGAGGTGCCGCTGCCGATCCGTGGCTTCGGTCGCCTTATCGGCGGCTTGCAGTTGCGTGACGATGCCGGTCAATCCCTGGGCGACGGTATCGTGGATTTCGCGAGCCATCCGCTGCCGCTCGTCGAGCACGCCTGCCTCGCGGGCTTGGGTGAGCAATTGTGCGTGCAGTGCCGCGTTTTCCGTCAACGCCGTTTCCAGCTGCGCGTTCGACTGCGCGAGTTTTTCGTTGGTACGACGGCGTTGCTCGTTCTCCGAACCGACGAACCACGCCACGTACAGGATCGGCCCGACGATCGACACCGCGGTGATCCACGGCGGCGACGGCTGCCAAATTCCTTTGGCCAGCAACGGAACCACGGCTGTCGCAGCCGCCGCGAAGATGCTCCAGCGCGTCGGGAACAACACAAACGCGATCGGGTAACCGATCGAAGCGAAGGCGGTGAACGGGTCCAGCCGGGAGGCGAGCACGGTCGCGCCGGCCAGCAACACGACGAAGAATCCGATGGCCAGCCACGGGTTTCGCGTGCGGTGCGGGAAAACCGGGATCAGCACGAGCAGCCACAGTCCGGTCGCCGCGGCGAGAAGCAGCGTGGTGCGCCACTGCGCGGGAGTGCCATGCGGCTGACCTGCGGCGATGACGGTGCACACCGCGAGCGCCAGAATGCCGATCCCGGAGAACACCGGGCCCGCCCATCGCTCGGCCTTCGGGTCGACCGAACCCGGCCGCAGCCCCATCATCGGGCTGAGCCGCGGCGCGCGTTCTCGCGGGCTCAGCGGCGTCGCCATCCGCTGAGCAGGATCAGCAGCAGCGGCAGCGCGAACACGATCAGCAGCCGTCCGCGCGTCACGATGAGCACGATGACCGCAAGGGCGATCGAAAGCGGCACCGAATACCGCATCACGAACGAACCGAGCTTGCCGTTTCCGGCGGACGGCACGACCGGTTGCGGCCGGGCCGCGGCCAGCAGCGCGCTCGGGCGCGGCGAGGGCAGGTCGTCGAACAGCGGCACCAGCTCGCTCACCAGCTTGGCTGACGTGACCTTCGCCGAACGGCTGCCGTACTCGTCGATGTCGAGGCGTCCGGTGCGGACGTGCTCGGAGAGGACGTCGAGCGCGTCCTGCCGTTCGTCGTCGCTCAACCGCAGGTCAGGCATGGTTCGCCTCAGCGGTCCAGACGGCGCTGCCGCCGGTGTTCGTCGCGCATCGCCCGGAATTCCTCGCGGCGTTCCCGGTGCCGGTCGTGCCGGTGGTGATGGTCATGGTGCTCGAAACCCTTGCCCCAGAGCGCGCGGCCGACCGCGGTGAGCGCGATCGGCGCGAAGATCACCGGCCAGCCCGCGGTGCCGGTGGCGATCAAGGCGATCGCCGCGATCCACACCAGCGGAATCAAAGCCGCGACGGCGCGCTGGCCAGCCGACCACTCCGGCTGCCGCGCGGCTAGCTCGCCGGACGCCGCGGGCTGCGGCACGGGCATCGGAGGCGGTGGAGCCACGGCCGGTTCTGGCGCGGCGGTCGCGCCCGCGCCGAACACCGGATGCGGCACCGGCAGGTCATTGAACAGCTCGCCCAGTTCGCCGCGGGTCTTGGCCGCGGTGATCCGGGCGGAGCGCTCGCCGAACTCGTCGATGTCGATCCGCCCCGCGCTCATGTGCTCACCGAGCGCATTCAGCGCGGACTCTCGCTCCTGGTCGCTGATCCGCAGCTGCGGAGACGGAACCTCAGTCACGTAGTCGATGGTAGGCCGCGCGAGCGCGCGGCACCCACGACATTCAGCACAACTTCAGTCCTTGAGTTCCAAGAGTTGCGTTCCCTGCGTGACCGCGGAGCCGATCTCGACCGAAAGCCCGGTGACAGTGCCCGCTTTGTGCGCGGTTACCGGGTTCTCCATCTTCATCGCCTCGAGCACGACGATCAGCTCGCCCGCCTCGACCTGCTGGCCTTCCTCGACCGCGATCTTCACGATGGTGCCCTGCATCGGCGCGGTGACCGCGTCGCCACTCACCGCTGCCTTCGCGCCGCCTGCCCGCTTGCGGGGCTTGGCTTTCGCAGCCGCGGGCGCGCCGCCGCCTTCGAGGGCGAACCCGCCCGGCAGCGACACCTCGAGCCGGCGACCGCCGACCTCGACCACGACGTTCTGCCGCGGCACCTCTTCCTCGGCCTCGACGTCCGGCGCGACGAACGGCTCGATCTTGTTGTCGAACTCGGTCTCGATCCAGCGGGTGTGCACGCTGAAGCCGTTGTCGTCGCCGATGAACGCCGGGTCGTTCACGATCACGCGGTCGAACGGCAGCACCGTGGCCATGCCCTCGACCTCGAACTCGGCCAGCGCGCGACGGCTGCGTTCCAGCGCGTTCTCCCGGTCCGAACCGGTGACGATGAGCTTGGCGAGCATCGAGTCGAACTGGCCGCCGATCACGCTGCCGGACTCGACGCCGGAGTCGACGCGCACGCCCGGCCCGGACGGGGCCACGAACTTCGTGACCGTGCCCGGCGCGGGCAGGAAGCCGCGGCCGGCGTCCTCGCCGTTGATCCGGAACTCGATCGAGTGGCCGCGCGGCGTCGGGTCCTCGGTGATCCGCAGCTTCTCGCCGCGCGCGATGCGGAACATCTCGCGGACCAGGTCGATGCCGGTGGTCTCCTCCGAGACCGGGTGCTCGACCTGCAGCCGGGTGTTCACCTCGAGGAAGGAAATGGTGCCGTCGACCGCGACGAGGTATTCGACGGTGCCCGCGCCGTAGTAGCCGGCCTCCTTGCAGATGGCCTTGGCGGACTCGTGGATCCGGGCGCGCTGGTCGTCGGACAGGTACGGCGCGGGGGCCTCTTCCACCAGCTTCTGGTGGCGGCGCTGCAGCGAGCAGTCGCGCGTGCCGACGACGATCGCGTTGCCGTGCTGGTCGGCCAGCACCTGCGCCTCGACGTGCCGCGGCTTGTCGAGGTAGCGCTCGACGAAGCACTCGCCGCGGCCGAACGCGGCCACCGCCTCGCGCGTCGCGGATTCGAACAGCTCAGGGATTTCTTCGCGGGTGCGGGCGACCTTCAGGCCGCGGCCGCCGCCGCCGAACGCCGCCTTGATCGCGACCGGCAGGCCGTGCTCGTCGGCGAACGCGATGATCTCGTCGGCGTCCTTCACCGGCTCCTTGGTGCCGGGCACCAGCGGCGCGCCCGCGCGCATCGCGATGTGCCGCGCGGTCACCTTGTCGCCGAGGTCGCGGATCGACTGCGGGCTCGGCCCGATCCAGGTCAGGCCCGCGTCGAGGACGGCCTGGGCGAACTCGGCGTTCTCGGAGAGGAAGCCGTAGCCGGGGTGGACCGAGTCGGCGCCGGCCCGCTTGGCGGCGTCGAGGATCTTGTCGATCGCGAGGTAGCTCTCGGCCGCGGTGTTCCCGCCGAGGGCGAACGCCTCGTCGGCGAGGCGCACGTGCGGAGCGTCGCGGTCCGGGTCGGCGTACACGGCCACGCTCTGCAGGCCCGCGTCCTTCGCTGCCCGGATCACGCGAACCGCGATCTCGCCCCGGTTCGCGACCAGGATCTTGGTCACCGGACCGCCTGTGCTCGCGGTGTCCTGCTCGCTCACCACATACCTCCCGTGCCCGTCGCCGCGCTGCTGGTCAACCGGGAGTCTACGGATCAGGACAGAGCCTGGATTGAGAGGTGGACCACCCAGTTCGGTCCTGTTTATACCCGTCCGGCCGGGGCCTGATGCCGCAGTTCGGCCGGTAGTTCGGAGTCGAGCACGATGACGTCGTAGGGGTTGACCTGGTGCACCAGGGCCAGGTTCTCGGTGTTGACCAGGATCCACGGCTGGTGCTCGCCACAGCAGTCGACGAGCCGGTCGAGCGCGGTGAAGGCGACCAGCGCGGTGCGGCCGTCCGGGGTGCGGCGCAGTTCGACGTTGGCTCCGGTCTGGCCGTCGGTGGTCGGGCCGGTGGGGCCGGTCGGCAAGTAAAGGGCCGGGGGCAGGTTGGGGTTCGTCACTCCGACAACATAGACGGACACGGTGCGCAAGGTCGCTTACAGTCTCGGATATGGGGACTTGGCCCAATCGCATCCCGCGATCCGCGCTGCTCACCGCCGTTATCGCGGCGGTGGTGACGGCGGCGGCGCTCGTGGTGGTCGTCGTGCTGCGCCCGAAACCGGACGGCGCGGTCACCATGGCGCCGCGCGAGCCGGCGGCGGCTCCGGTCGACGGATCGTCCTCGGCCTGCGGGAACGGCCCCTGCAAGCAGTTGGCGGCGGTGAGCGTCGGCGGGACCCCGGTCGTGCTGCTGGCGGACGCGGCGGGCGGATGGGGCCGCGTCCAGGTCGGGCAGCAGCCGTTCGAACTGGCGATCACGAACCTGGGTGCGAAGCTGACGGCGAATTCCCTGCGCTGCGTCGACGGGTCGACCGCCGCGTGCCTGATCCGCGGCGACGCGGCGGGCGGTTCGTACGGCGAGTTGCTCACCGCGTCCGGCGGGGTGTGGCGCGACTACGGCAAGCCGTATTTCTCCGACGCGGGTTCACTCTCGCTCTACGACGTGAGCCAGGACGGCCGTCCGGACGTGATCGTCGTCCGGCACGAATGCCCGCAGGCGGTATCCGGCACGCCGCGCTGCCAGGCGGCTCCGGTGGTGGCGGAGGTGTACGAACTCGACGGCGAGGTGATGGGCTGCACGAGCACCGTCACCTCGCCGTCGAATTTCCGGGGCTGGCCGGACGTCGAGCTGAAGAAATCCCAGCTGCGGCGGTGTTCCGGCAGCTCGTGAGCGGCAATTCCGGTTCTGGCCGGCGTTGCCGCCCACGAGGTGTCAGGCGGTCGCGGGACGGGCGGCGCCGCCCTCGTCGCGGTGGTTCGGGCGAGCGGTCTGGGTGTTGAGGATTTCCTCGTCGAGCAGGCCCTCGCTGCGGGCGACGATCGTCGGGACCACGATCTGGCCCGCGACGTTCGTGGCGGTGCGCATCATGTCCATGATCGGGTTCACCGAGTAGATCAGTGCGATGCCGAGCGCGACCTGCTTGGCGTCGAGGCCGATGAACGCGGTGGTCAGGGTGAGCGCGGTCAGCCAGCCGGTGGTGCCCGCGGTGGCCAGCGCGCCGACGACGGCGACGACCACGATGCCGACGTACTGCCCGAAGCTCAGCGGCACTCCGGCGAGGTTGGCGATGAAGATCGCGCCGATCGCCGGGAACACCGCGGCACAACCGTCCATTTTGGTCGCGCTGGCGAGCGGGGTGGCGAAGGCGGCGTACCCGGGGTCGACGCCGAGGTTCACCGCGGACTGCCGGGTGAGCGGCAGCGTCGCCGAGCTGGACTGCGACGCGAACGCGAACTGGATCGCGGTGCCCGCCTTGGCGAAGAACGTCAGCGGGCTCACCTTCGCGACGAACTGCAGCAGGATCGGGTAGACCACGAACAGGATCAGCAGGCAGCCGACGTACACCGCGATCGTGGTCGACAGCAGCGGGCGGAACAGCGCGTCGCCGTAGTTGGAGACCGCCGCGCCGATCAGGCCGATGATGCCGATGGGCGCGAGCCGCACGATCCAGCCGAGGTAGCGCTGGACGATTTCGAAGACGCTCGTGGTGAAGTCGACGAACGGCTTCGCCTTGTCGCCCAAGCTGTAGGCGGCGGCGCCGATCACCACGGCCAGGAAGAGCACCTGCAGCGTGCTGCCCTCAGCGAAGGCGGAGAAGAAGTTCTCCGGCAGCAGGCCCTTGATGAAGGCGTCCCAGGAACCCCAGTGGCTCATGCTCTTCGCGGCCTTGTCGGCGTTCTTCGCGGTGGCCGCGACGCCCTCGCCGAGGCCGCCGGAGCCGGGGTTGAACAGCTTGCCGATCGCGATCCCGATCAGCGAGGCGATGAACGAGGTGATCGCGAACCACAGCACGGTCTTGCCGCCGAGCCGCGCGGCGGTGCGGCCGCCGCCGAGGCCGCGGAGGCTGTTGATGCCGACCACGATCGCGGTGAAGACCAGCGGGATGACCGCGATCTGCAGCAGGGTCGTGAAGATCGTGCCGATGTGGTCGAGGGTGTCGGTCAGCCAGGCGGCTTCGGTCGTCCGCGCGAGCACGCCGAGGCCGGCGCCCACGACAAGCGAGCCGAGCACGGCCGCGGCGAACACGCGCGGTTTGGTGTACGTCCTGACGAAGGACATGTGCCACCCCAGGGAGGTCGAGAGTTTCCGCTGGCCCGGGTGCGGGCCGGAGTCGACTTTCCCCGATCACTCGTCCGAGTGACACATCGTCCCAGTATGTGAACTATTTCCACATCTCGGTGACGCTGACGCCCACCTCGGCGAGGAGCTGCCGCAGCAGCGGAAGACTGATCCCGATCACGCTGGAGGGATCCCCCTCGACGCCCTCGACGAACCACCCGCCGAGCGCGTCGAGCGTGAACGCCCCCGCGACGTGCAGCGGTTCGCCAGTGGCGATGTAGGCGTCGATCTCGGCTTGGCTGGGGTTGGCGAAGTGCACGGTGGTGGACCGGGTGCCGGAGGCTTCCTTGGTGCGCTGCCCGCCGTCGAGCCGGACCACGGCGTGCCCGGTGAGCAGGACGCCGGAGCTGCCGGCCATCTTCGCCCAGCGCTGCTTCGCGACTTCGGCGTTGGCGGGCTTGCCGACCATCTCACCGCCGATGGAAAGCATGGAATCGCAAGCGACGATCACGGCGTCGGGTTCGGAAACCATCTCGACGACGGCGTTGGCCTTGGCTTTGGCGAGCGCCGTGACGAGCTCGGCCGGGGCGGGATCGGTGAGCGCGGCAGCGACAGCGTCCTCGTCGACGCCGGACACGACGACGGCCGGATCCAGACCGGCGCTGCGCAGCACGGAGAGGCGGGCGGGGGACTGGGAGGCGAGGACTAGACGCACGGTTTTGAACGCTACCTCGGTGGGGTGCGGTGCGGGGGTGTGGCCCGGGGCGGGGTGTCGTGGTGGGGCGGGGTTCGGGCGTGGCCCAGGGGCTGAGGTGTCGTGGTGCGGCGGGGGCCTGGGGTGGAGTCGGGCGGCAGCGTGCCGAGCTGGGCGATTCCGGTATGCGGTGCGAAGGCGCGGGGCGCGGGAGAAATGCGTGGGGGGGTGCGGGAGCGAGGCGCGCGGGAGCGAGGCGCGCGGGAGAGGTGCGAGAACGAAGGGCGCGGGAGAGGTGCGAGGCGCAACGGCGCGGGGCAAGGGAGAGGGGCAGCGCGAAGACCGGTGGTGAGGGCGAGGGGCGGTGGCGCAGTGCGAAGGGCGGTGGCGCGGTGCGAGCGGCGGTGGCGAGGACAACGGCGCGGTGCGAGTGGCGCAGCGCCGTGGCGCGAGGGCGGTGGCGGTGCGAGGGAGCGGTGCGAGGGGCACTGGCGCGGAACGAGGGAGAGGGCGGTGCGAAGGGCAGTGGCGAGTGGCAGTGTCGAGGAGCGGGCTGCGATGTTGCTGGGCAGCGGGAAACCTCGCGACCGCGCACGTGGCAATCGCTGCAGGCGGGTTTGTGTTGCGCCGCAACCACGACACCGCTGGCGTGATGCCGGGGCGCGCTCAAACCCGGACTCGCCCGGCATGGTCTCTTGCTCGCGTTGCCCCTCTCCCATCGCCTTCCCGCCCCGGCTGGGTCTGGGCCAGCCGGGGCAGGTGAGGTCAGTTGGTCATCGGGCTGGTTCCGGAGCGGGAGCGGTCGGAGCCGGTGTGTGCGACCGGGGTGTCACTCGGCGCAGGGCGGCTGCGGACAAGACTCCCAGTACCAGCACCGCGATCGGCAGGATCAGCGTCGCGCGGGCGGCGTCGGTGAGTCCATTGTGGACTACCTCTCCGGCGAGCCGTCCTGCTTGGGCGGCGATGTCCGCCGGGAGACCCGGGATCGGGGCGGGGCCGCCGGAGGAGCCGAATTCGCCGGTGGAGGCGGCGGCGTGGGCGATGCCTTCGGTGAAGGGTGCGCGGTATTGCTCTGGGAGTTGCTGGGCGGCGGTGGCGGCTTCGCTCGTGATGGAAGCGCTGATCCGCGCCTGCAGGAGCACGCCGATCGCGGCGCTGCCCAGGACTCCGCCTACCTGGCGGGCGGTGTTGAAGATGCCCGAGGCAGTGCCGGTGAGCCGCGGTTCCACCGACGCCATCGTCAGGTTGCTCATGGGGGAGAAGATGCAGCCGACGCCTAGGCCGCACACCAGCAGGGCCGGGATCAGGGCCCACGGGCTCGTGTCCGGACGTGCTTGCAGCGCGATGATGCCCACGCCCGCGGCCAGCAGGGCGAGGCCGCCCATTACCAGGTACTTGCCGTTGATCCGGTCCGAGGCGCGGCCTACGAACGGAGCGATCACCCCGGACAGCAGCGACATCGGGGCGGTGAGAAGACCGGCCATCGTCGGGGAGAGGCCGAGCACCGTCTGGATGTAGATGATCAGCGGCAGGAACATGCCGGTCATCGTGAAGCCGACCGTGGTCGCGGTGAGAGTGCCCGCGGAGAAGTTGCGGTTCGCGAACACCGCCAGCGGGACCAGCGGTTCGCGGCGGTTGTAGTGCTGCCACAGCACGAAAGCGACCAGCAGCACCACGCCGGCGCCGATGATTTCGAAGACTGTGATGCCGCCGAACACCGTGCCCCAGTCGTACTGCTGTCCATTTTGGACACCGAACACGACGCAGAACAGCCCGGCGGCGGAAAGCAGAATGCCGAGCAGGTCGAAGGAGTGCGAGTGCTTCGGCTGCCAGTCCGGCACGAGCCACAGCGTCAGCGCGATGGCGACGACGCCGATCGGCACGTTCACGTAGAAAATCCACTCCCAGCCGAGGTGCTGCACCAGCACGCCGCCCAGCAGCGGGCCGGTGATCGTGGCCAGTCCGGCTACGCCGCCCCACGCGCCCATCGCCGCGCCGCGCTTCGCGGGCGGGAACAGGTGGCTGATGAACGCCAGCGTCTGCGGCGTCATCAGCGCCGCGCCGAGGCCTTGCACGGCACGGGCGGCGATCAGCATTTCGACGTTGCCGGACAGGCCGCACCACAGCGACGATGCGGTGAACACGACGAGCCCGGCGACGAAGACGCGCTTCGGGCCGAAGCGGTCGCCGAGGCGGCTGGTGAACAGCATCGGCACGGCGTAGGTCAGCAGATAGACGCTGATCACCCACACCACCGAGTTCAGCCCGGCTCCGAGGTGCTGCAGCATGGCGGGCACCGCGATGGACACGATCGTGGTGTCCAGCAGGATCATGAAGAACCCGATGCAGAGCGCGCTGAGCGCGGCCCACGGGTTAACTGGTCTTGCGTTCATCGTCTTCCTTGAGCTTGAGTTTATTGTCCTGGAAAGGGATCCGGCCGCTGTCGAGGTCCGCGGACAGCTGCTCGATCCACGCGAGCTCGAACTTCCGCTGCGCCGCGCTGTAGCGGAAGTCGAGCCAATAGATGTCGGGGGTGCCATCGGATTCCAGCCGGTCGATGAGCACCTCGTCGGAGGCCACGGCCGCGCGCAGCCGGGTCATCCGGTGCTCCAGTTCGAGCAGCGCCACGTCGCGCCCCAGATCGTCGATCACGGCGAGTCCGCTGAGTACGTCGCTGTAGTCCGGCACCACGTCGCCCAGCATTTGCCGGGCTCGTTCCTGGAAGGCGTCCTTGCCCGCGGCCGTCATGGCGTACACCGTGCGCTCCGGCCGCCTGCCGTCTCGCTGGGTTTCGACGACGTCGACGAAACCGTTGCGCTGCAAGCGATCCACCGTGTGATAGAGCGAGCCGGCCTTGAGCTTCACGCGGGCTTCGACGTGGCGTTCCCGCATCAGCTGGGCCATTTCGTACGGGTGCATCGGCCGCTCGTGCAGCAGCTCGAGCACGGCGACGCCCAGCGCCGTGAGCTTGGCCGCGACCATGACGGTGTTCCTCCAGGGATCCAATCGAGTGATACCAAGTGGGTTATTCCACGTGGACTATACGGTGTGGAGCAAGCTGCGGTCCAGTGTGATCTGCGCTGGTGAGCAGCTCGTGGCTGACGGTGATGGGTGCTGCGAGATGGGGAGAGCGTAACCAGGACCACCGACAAAAACCGACGATCGCCTGTTCGACGGCCCTTTTCCGGCCTCGAAAGGCTGGCCGCGACCGGCAGCGCGAGCCAAGATCGGCTGATGGGCGAGAACCGGGCAGTCGGCTGGGAAGGCTTCTTCAACACCCGAGACCTCGGCGGTCTCCCGACTCGATCCGGCACCCGCACCGAATCCGCGCGGTTCTACCGGTCTGCCAGCCTCCGGTTCGTCACCGGCGAGGGCTGGGCCAGTGCGCGAAAATCCGGCCTCCGCACCGTCATCGACCTGCGCAACCCCGTCGAAATCAGCACCTGCGATGCCGCCGTGCCGCCCGGAATGACGCGCCGCGAAGTCCCGCTGGACGACATCGAAGACACCGAGCTGTGGCAATACATCGCCGATGAACAGCTGGACGGAACCCCGCTGTACTATCGCGTTTTCCTTGACCGCAAAGCAGAACGCTGCGCAACGGTCCTAAGAGCACTGGCCCAATCCGAAGGCGGAGTGCTCTTCCACTGCACTTCCGGCCGGGACCGAACCGGCCTCATCTCGTTGCTTCTGCTTGCGCTGGCCGACGTCGCACCGGAAACCATCGCCGCCGACTACGCACTCTCGACCGAGGCCGTCGTGCCGCTGTATCGCGCGCTAGGCGTCGAAGACCAAACGGAGATGCTCGAAGCAGCCTTGGCCCGCCGCCAAACGACCATCCGCGAAGCCGTCATCAAGACCCTCGACGGCTTCGACGTCACCGAATACCTCGTCCGCGCCGGAATGGCCGCGGACGAGGTAGCCCGTCTTCGGGACCGGCTCAGTCGGTGACCTGGTGCAGCTGTCGCGCCCGGCGGCTGCCCAGCGAATACCAGCCGGCGATCCCGGTGCCGACGGTGAGCGCGGCCGCGCTGAGGCCCAGCGACCAGTGCACCCCGACGGCGGAACCGAGCAGCCCCACGGTGAATCCGCTGCCCGCGCGAAGACCGTTCGCGGACACGCTGTACACGCCGATCACCCGCCCGCGTTCCTCCGGTTTGGCCAGCAGTTGCACGACGGTCTGGCCGATCGACATCGACGCCAGGTTCGCCACGCCGCCGATCACCAGCAGCGCCACCGCGATCGGGTAGCTGGCGGTCATCGCGAAGAACAGGCTCGAGATCCCGTAAATCGCCGTGCTGATCACCGCCGCGGGCACGTTCGGTTTGATCTTTCCGGTCGCTTCCAGCAGGATCCCGCCGATCACGCCGCCCGCGCCGTTGGCGAACAGCAGCACGCCGTACGCGGTTCCGGCGCTGCCCGCGCCGAGGTCCTGCGCGAAAATCGGCATCGAACTCTGCATCGAAGCGCCGACGAAGAACGCGCCGAGCCCAGCGAGGATGATCATCCCGACCATCGTCGGATTCCCGCTGATTTCCTTCAGCACCCGCACCGAATCCATCAGTCCGACCCGTGGTCGGCGAATGATTCCGCCGTCTCGCGTGTGTCCGGTGAACTTGGTGCGGAACAGGAACACCGTCAGCGGCAGGTAGAACGCGACGTTCACGAAAATGCCCGCCACCGGCCCGAGTCCGAGCAATAGCGCCGAACCGACGACCGGGCCGAAGAGAATGCCCAAGCTGCGGAAGGTGGCGTTGAGCCGGACCGCGCTCGGCAATTCGGCCGGCCCGACGAAATCGTGCAGCATCAGCTGCTCGCCCGGCCCCCAGATCGCGCCCGCGCAGCCGTGCAAAATCAGCAGTACGCAGGCACTCCACACCTCGAGGGTGTTGGTGAGGATCAGCACGCCCCAAGCCGCGGACACCGCCATGAACAGCACCTGCGCGGCTTGGATGATCCGGCGGCAGTCGTGCCGGTCGGCCAGCCCGCCGAAGTACACCGAGAACAGCAGGAACGGCACCCAGTGGCTGATCACCTCGAACCCGGTCAGCGCGGGCGACTGGAACTTCTCCCACAGCACCCAGTAGGTGATGACGTGCTCGACGTTGTCGGCCATCATGGCGAGGCCGGTGCCGATCAGATACGGACGGCAATCCTTGTTGTAGAGCGCGGCGAATTTGCGCGGGGCCGCGGGGGCAGCCTCGGCTTCGGGTTGGTGCGTCGGCACCCCGCACGCGGAACACATGACTGAGAACCCCCTAGTGAGCTGGTGCGCTCAACGCTAGACGAGACGTTGCGTCTTGGCTAGACTTCTTCACGTGGGCGACGTCACTGAGCCCGGCGAGCGCCGGCATCACGGGAACCGTTACGGCCGCAGCGAGAACGCGCGCCGCGCGGTGTTGCACGCGGTCGACGATCTGCTGGTGGAGGTCGGGTTCGCCCGGCTCACGATGGAGGGCATCGCGGCGAAGGCGGGCGTCGGCAAGCAGACCGTCTACCGCTGGTGGCCGTCCAAAGTGGACATTCTGCTCGAAGCTCTCGGCGACGACCTCGTCGAAGAACTCGCCCCGCCCGATACCGGCGATCTCCGCAAGGACCTCTGCGCGCATCTCGCCGCGATCGCGTCCTTCCTGACCACCGCCGACGCCGGTGCGGTGTTCCGCACGCTGCTCGGCCAGGCCCAGCACGACCCGGACCTGGCGCGACTGCTGCGCGAGGACCACATCCGCGGCCAGCACGCGCGCGACCGGCTTCCGCTCGAACGCGCCGTCGCCCGGGGCGAACTGCCGTCGGACGTCGATCTGGACAGCGCGGTCGAGCAACTCGTCGGGCCGATCCACTACCGCGTGCTGGTCACCGGCGCGCCGGTGCCGCCGGAATTCACAGATGGCCTGGTTGAGCGATACCTCCGGGAGCATCAGCCCGAGTAGGCTCCCGGAGACATGGGAACGGTCTGGTGGCTGATCGGTCTGGCTGTGGCCGCCGTGGTCATGGCCGGGATTGTCTGGGTTTTCCGGGATCGCGCGGGCGGGCTCGATCAACGATTGCGGGCGGCCGAACAGGCGTCGCGCTGGCGATTCCTGCAGCAGCGCTGGGAATCGGAACCGATGGCGCGGCTCGCGACGGTCCAGCAGGTGCACGCGCTCACCCAGAACGGCGGCTGCCAGGTCCGGATCGTGTGGACCGACAGCTATCACGCCGAGGACGTCGAGATCGAGCACGACCAGGCCGACGCCGGCGACTATCTGTTGCTGCGCGGAGTCGGCCCGCTCGGTTCGATCACCCGGGAGGAGCTGCTGGCGCACGCGGGTGCGGACGCTCCGGAGTGGGCTCAGCGCGGACGTTGATTCACCAGCCGCTTATCCGCTGCCACGTGTCGACGAGACGGCCGTTCTCCACGATCCGGTAGCCGCTGTGCTGTGCGGCGGTGGCACAGGCGTGGTTGGGCAGGACGCGCAGGCGGGTGCCGATCGGCAGGTCGGGCAGCGGATGTCCGTCGCGGGCGGTGAGGATTCCGTGTTCCTGGCTCGCGCCGGTCACCACGAGGCCGGGCACCAGGGTGCCGTCGAGGTCGGCGACCAGGCCGTATCCCTGGTCGACAGCTTGATTCGCGGTGCCTCGGTCTCGCGACAACGCCATCCAGCCGCCGTCAGTGAGGATCCAGCCGTGCTCAGGGCGGTGTCCGATCACGGTGACGACCACGGACAGCGCAAGGTCTTCGACGCGGCAGACGCCGAGCCCGGCCATCACCAGGTCGAAGAAGACGTAGTTGCCAGCGCGGACTTCGGTGACGCCAGTGAGGTCGTCGGCTGCGTGCGCGGTCGGGGTCGAGCCGACGCTGACGGTGCCTGCGTACAGGCCTTCGTCGCGAAGGCGTTGTGCTGCAGCGACAGCGATGTCACGTTCGTGCGCGGCGGCTTCGCGTTGCGCTGCCGGGGTTGTCGCGAAGTAGGACTCACCGGCGTGTACGAGGACACCGTCGAGACAGTCGTGCAGCTGTCGTCCGATGTCAAGCAGCGCGGGGTCTTCGGGCAGTACGCCGCCACGGTGGCCGTCGCAGTCGACCTCGATCAGCGACGGAATCCGTAAACCGGCTTCGCGCGCCGCAGCGGTTACCGCGGAGGCTTGCGCGACGCTGTCCAGCAACACGCGCACGGTGATACCTCGTCGCAGCAACGCAATCACGCGCGGGAGCTTGTGCGGATCGATGCCGACGGCGTACGTGATGTCGGTGTAGCCGCCGTCGGCGAAGGCTTCTGCCTCGGCCAGCGTCGACACCGTGATCGGGCCGGGCTTTCCACCGTGCATCAACGCCGTCGCGGGTAGCGCCTTCGCCGTTTTCGTGTGTGGACGAGGGGAAACGCCGAGTTCGCGCATCCTCTGCGTTAAAAATTCAGCGTTGCGCTGGGCGCGGGAAAGCTCGACGACGGCGAACGGCGTGTCCGGGTCAGCCAGTGTTTCCTCAGACGGCGGCAATTGCCTGCACCTCGACCTTCGCTCCAAAGTGGAGGGTGCTCGACCCTACGCAGTGACCGACAACAGTCGATCCCGGCTCGTGCCAGCAGCGGCGAGACAGGCGTCGATGTTGGCCAGAACTTGCTTAGCCTGTACGGAAAACGGCTCATTGGTCATCGACGGGCTCATTTCGCGTAGTTGTAGACAGTCGCCCGGGATACGCCGAGCAGGTCGGCGATGATCTGGGCAGCGTCGCGGGATTCGAAGTACCCCTCGTCGCGCAACCGGCGGACGAGGTCGCGTTTGGCGTCGCGGGAAAGAGAACGCGGGCTGCCGCCGGCCGCGCGTTCGATCCGTTCCCGCAGTTGACGCGACGTGCGGGAGCGCAGGTCTTCGACGACGCCGGGCTGCGCGGCGTCGGTGGCGACCAGGTTGGTCAGCGTGTGCGTGAGCGGCGACAGCACCGAGACGTCGAGATTCAGGCACAGCGCGGCGACGTACTCGCCCGCGGCGTTCTTGATGCCGATCGACGTGCTTTTGACTGGCCGCCCGTCCGGGAACTGGTTCGGGTAGTTCTGCAGGACGCTCGGGTAGTCCGGGTCGCTGATCCGCTGCAGCCCCAGTTCGGTGGCCGGATCGCCGACCTCGCGGCCGGACAGGTTGTTCTCGATCGCGCGGATCGCGTGGTCCGGATCCCGCAGGTCGTGCAGCACGACCTCGCACAGTCCGGGGAACATCCGGCCGACCGCGACGGCGATCTTCTCGGCTTCCCGGATGAGGTGCTCGTCCACGCTGCCGCCTTTGACTCAATATCCAACTTTAGAAAATGAGTCTAGCAGGTGGGCAAAAAGTTGATCCCGGCTCGGAAACCGGGATCAACCAGAGAGATTTCAGCGAGGCAACGACGAAGCGCGCCACGCCCCGTCACCAGCCGCGATCGGCGCGTGCACCGCGGCCGACCGGTCGCCCCACCACGACGTACGACGCCGCGCCGGAGCGGGTGCCGACGCCGAAGCGACAGTGGCCACCACCGCGGTGAGCGCGGCGAGTTCGGCGTCGTCCGGGTTGCCGCGGACCACGCGGAGCAGGGGAGCGTCCGTCATCGCGACCTCACAGGGGGATGTTGCCGTGCTTCTTGGGCGGCATCGATTCGCGCTTGCCGCGCAGCAGGCTCAGCGCCTTGGCGACGTGGCCGCGGGTGTGCGCCGGCACGATCACCGAATCGACGTAACCGCGTTCGGCCGCCGCGTACGGGTTGAGCAGCGTGTCCTCGTACTCCTGGATCAGATCGGCGCGCAACGCGTCCACGTCGCGACCCTCCGCCGCCGCGTTCGCCAGCGTCTTGCGGTGCACGATGTTCGCCGCGCCCTGCGCGCCCATCACCGCGACCTGCGCGGTCGGCCAGGCCAGGTTGATGTCCGCGCCGAGGTGCTTGGAGCCCATCACGTCGTACGCGCCGCCGTAGGCCTTGCGCGTGATCACCGTGATCAGCGGGACGGTCGCCTCCGCGTACGCGTAGATCAGCTTCGCGCCGCGGCGGATGATGCCGTTCCACTCCTGGTCGGTGCCGGGAAGGAAGCCGGGAACGTCCACAAAGGTCAGCACCGGGATGTTGAACGCGTCGCAGGTCCGCACGAACCGGGCGGCCTTCTCGGACGCGTCGATGTCGAGGCAGCCGGCGAACTGCGTCGGCTGGTTCGCGACGACGCCGACGCTTTGGCCGTCCACCCGGCCGAACCCGACCAGGATGTTGGGCGCGAACAGCTCGTGCACCTCGAGGAACTCGCCGTCGTCGAGCACGCGGGTGACGACCTCGTGCATGTCGTACGGCGTGTTCGGCGAGTCGGGGATGAGCGTGTCGAGCTCGCGGTCGGTGTCGGTGACGTTCTCGAAGAACCCAGCCGGCGGCGCGTCCGCGTCGAACTCCGGCGGCTCGGACAGGTTGTTCTGCGGCAGGTAGGAGAGCAGTTCCTTGACGTAGGCGATGGCGTCCTCGTCGTCGGAACCGAGGTAGTGCGCGACGCCCGACTTGGTGTTGTGCGTGCGCCCGCCGCCGAGTTCCTCGAAGGTGACGTCCTCGCCGGTCACAGTCTTCACGACGTCCGGTCCGGTGATGAACATCTGCGACGTCTCGTCCACCATCACGACGAAGTCGGTGAGCGCGGGGGAGTAGACGTGCCCGCCCGCGTTCGCGCCCATGATCAGCGAGATCTGCGGGATGACGCCGGAGGCCATGGTGTTGCGGCGGAAGATCTCGCCGTACAGGCCGAGCGAGACGACGCCTTCCTGGATCCGCGCGCCGCCGCCCTCGTTGATGCCGATGATCGGACGGCCGGTCTTGATCGCCAGGTCCATCACCTTGACGATTTTCTCGCCGTAGACCTCGCCGAGCGCGCCGCCGAAGACGGTGACGTCCTGGCTGAACACGCACACCGGACGCCCGTCGACGGTGCCGTACCCGGTGACGACGCCGTCGCCGTACGGGCGGTTCTTCTCCAGCCCGAAGTTCGTGGAGCGGTGCCGTGCCAGCTCGTCCAGCTCGACGAACGAGCCCTCGTCGAGCAGCAGATCGATCCGCTCGCGGGCGGTTTTCTTGCCCTTGGCGTGCTGTTTCTCGATCGCGCGCGCCGAACCGGCGTGCACGGCCTCGTCGTAGCGGCGGTAGAGATCCGCGAGCTTGCCGGCCGTCGTGTGGATGTCCGGTTCTCCCTCGGGCGGCGTCCCGAGCGGCTGCGTCGCACTGCTCATGTGGCGGAGCTTAGCTACTGCGCGGTTGCCGCGCGTGTGGCGTAGGACTCCCTTGTCGCTGTTTCGCACACCAGGACGCGGCCGTCGAGCGTGCCGATGACTAGCCGGTCCGGGCTTCGTGCGCTCAGCGAGAGCGGGACGACGGGGTGTCCGTTGACCTGCAGGTGCTGCCTGCCGAGTTCGCGACCGTCGGCGGCGTCGAGGGCGACGATCTCGCTGGAGTTGAACGCGACATAGACGGTGTACCCGATGGTGTCGATCGCGGTGACCTGGTGGTCGGCGGTGAAGACCCAGTGGGCTTTTCCGTCGGGATAGGAGCGGCGGACGACGCAGGAGTTGCCGGGCTGGGCGTGGATCTCGACGGCGTGGACGATCGCGCCGTCGACGAACACACCCGGTCCGCTGAGTAAGTGCCGGTCTTGGGCCGCGTCCCAATCCAGCGGAAACAAGCGCTCGATTCGCTGCCACGCGGGATCGAAGGCGACGACCCATTTGTCCTGGTGGGCTTTTCGGCCCATGCCTTGCAGGAACAACAGGACTGGGGCGCGGCGGATGTCGAAGAAGTGGTTGATCAGGTCATAGCCGCCGAGGTTCGTGGCGGGGCCGTCGACCTGCAGCGAACGCGCTTCCATGGCTCGCCAGTCCGGCACGGCGATGGCGACGTCCATCGTGGTGGTGCCGAGCTCTTTCTCGTCGTCCTCGGTGGGGACCGAAATTTTCGCGTCGAGAGTGTGCCGGTCGCGCCAGCGAAGCTCGGTGACCTCACGGCGGTCCTTCAGCAACTAGGTCGCGTGGCCGGATTCGAGGTCGAGACGGTCAGTTCGCCTTCGTAAGCTGAACGCATTCGAGCGTGTCCGCGCGGTAGACGCCGACACGGTTCCAAGCGGTCGGGCCGGACGAACTCTCCACGCTGTGCCCGGCCCACAGCGGACGTCCCAGCGCACCCCCGACGGCCACATAACCCGTGCGGGAATCGGTCTCGGTCAGCCGCACCTCGCCGACTTCGGCGAACTGGCCGTCGCCGAGAACCTGCTGGACGGTCAGCACTTCGGAGTCGGTCACCAGCAAAGCCTATGCCGGGCGTCAGTTGAATTTTCGGCGTCGAGCAGGCCCGGGCGGGCGTTCTCCGGCCTAGGGTGGGGAGCGTGCTGCTCGCCGACGCCTCGGTCCGCTCGCTCGGGCCCGCCGACCTGTCCGCTTGCCTCGACCTCGGAACCGATCGCGGGTGGCCGCGCGAAGAACGGAAATGGGCGATGCTGCTGGACGTCGGCCGCGGATTCGGCATCGACGCCCCGGACGGCGGCCTCGCCGCGGCGGCGGTGGTCACCCGGACCGGGCCGACCGCGAGTGTGTCGATGGTCGTCGTCGCGGAGCGGTTCGCGCGGCAGGGGCTCGGTCGTCGCGTGACGGCGCGGGCGCTCGACGAAGCCGGTGACGCCGTGGTGTCCTTGCACACCACGGAAAACGCGCGTCCGCTGTACAAATCGCTGGGCTTCGAGTTCGACGGCGGCTGCAACGACCATCGTGGCCGGTTCATCGACGACGGAGGCCCGGGGTCGCGGCCGATCGGTCCGGCGGACGTGGCGCGAGTGTACGAATTGGACAGTGCTGCACAGGGCTTCGCGCGGCGGGAGTTGTTGAACCGCATGCTGTTTGAGGCCGACCACGTCTACGTGACTGACGGCGGTTACGCGCTCGGCACCGCGCAAGCCGGGGTGCTGGTGATCGGTCCCGTGGTGGCGGCGGACGAGGAACAGGCTCGCGCGTTGATCCGCGGCATCGCCCGCACCACGTCCGGCGATCTTCGGCTAGCCGTGGATCACCGGTTCCCGGAGCTGTCGGCGTGGTGCGAGGCGCGCGGGCTCGCGGTCCACGGCCCGGCGCCGCGGCTGGTGCTTAACGGAAAGGCGTTGCCGGGACCGGCGGAGGTGCGGTTTTCGCCGTACAACACCGCTCTCGGCTAGCTGTACCGCTTCCTGATCTCGGCGCGCCGCTCCGCCGACCAAGGCTCCAGCTCCACCTTGAACGTCCCGGCGAACAACGCGTTCAGCTGCTCATGCCGAGCCGTCAGCAGGTCCGGCAGCTGATCGGCAAGCTCCGTCGGAACGGTCTGGGTCAGCTCCACCCGCACGCCGTCCAGCGGATCCGCGGTCACTTCCCACCGCACGCGCCCGGCCGGTTTCCCGTCGTGCAGCCAGGTGTAGGCCAGCACCTCCGGCGGCCGCGATTCCAGCACCTCCGCCCCGTCTTCCGGCTGCGGCAGCCGCTTCCAGACGTCCTCGGCAGGCGGCCAGACCAGATCGCGGCGGAAGCGGATCGTCCCGCCGTCCAGGACCTCGCCGTCCTCCAGACCGAATTCCTCGAGGTAGTGCACCATCCGCGTGTGCCAGTCGGTCGGCATCTCCGGCGTCCGGCCGTCCAGCGAGGCTTCGAGGGAATCCAGGCAGGCGACCCAGCCGGTGACGTGCCGTCCCGCGCCGAGCAGGGCGATGTCCGATTCGCCGCGGTTGAAAACGTGCGTGAAGGCGAGCTTGCTGCCCGCGCCGTCGGCCGACACCTCGATCCGGATCAGGTCCGAGTTCCAGGTGAACTCGAAGACCTCCGGCGGCCGGTAGCCGAGGATCTCGCCCTCGCTGACGTCCCCGGTTTCGGTGAAGGTGAACGTGATCTTCCCGCCCGGGGCCGGGGTTTCCGGCAGGGCGACGGCGGCCGGGAACCAGTGCGCCAGCTCCTCGGGCGAGGTGACCGCGCGCCACACCTTCTCCGGCGGATGCGCCAGGGTCCGTTCGAGTTTCACGCTCGGTCGTCCGCCAGGAGTGGTTCGCAGGATCGCCATGCCCGTATATAACCACGGAGGTATATACGGGTCAAGCCGTCAGGTGCACCGCGTACCCGGTCTGAACTGGGGCGACCTCGGGCAGCAGGACGAGTCGCCGGTCGTAGTCGCCGCCGTCCTGGGTGCGATACGGCAGCGGATCGGTCGTTTCCAGGGAATGCAAACGTTTGCGCAGCTGCTCGGCGACGCAGTCGAACTTCTCCGGCGTCATCCGGTTCGTGCCGGTCACCTTGAGCGGCGGCAGGACCGTCATGCCGGTGTAGAAGAGCGTGGCGTGCTGGACGTTGAACAGCAGATCGTCCAGCGAACCGTGCGCGCCGCGCGGGCCGAGGCTGTCCTCGTGCGCCCCGGCGGTGACGATGACCATCGCGCGTTTCCCGGCGAGCACGCCGTTTCCGTAGCGCAGGGTGTGGCCGGTTTCGTCGCGGTAGTCGTAGCCGTATCCCTGCACGAAAACGCGGTCGAACCAGCCTTTGAGGATGGCCGGCGTGTCCGCCCACCAGAGCGGGAACTGGACGACGACGGTGTCCGCCCAATCGAGCTTTTCGTGCTCGATCCGGACGTCCTCGGGCACTGTCGCGATCTCGTCGACGATCGGGTTCCAGCGCATCGCGTAGAGATCGGATTCGCGCACATCATGGCCGAGGTCGCGAAGGGTGGTGACGCCCTCGTCGCGGAGCGCGCCGTTGAGGGAGGCGGGGTCGGGGTGGGCGTAGATCCACAAGACGTTCATGAGGCCAGGGTGCAACCGGCGAAAGGGTCAAAACAGTGGCCCGATGGCCACCTTGTGCAAGAATCGGGCCATGGCTGTTTTTCGTCATCCGGAGCGGCACAAGGTCGCGGTGCTGGTGCGGCACGGCATGCTCGTGATGGAGCTCGGCATCGTCCACCGGCTGTTCGGCCAGGCCAAATCCGCGGACGGCGAGCGGTTGTACGAGGTCGTCACCTGCACGCCGGAGCCCGGCGACATCCGCACCGATTCGGACTTCACCATCCCGGTCGCGCAGGGTCCCGAGGCGGTCGCCGAGGCCGACACGGTGATCGTGCCCGCGTCGTCGCTCGAGTACGAGCCCACCGGACGGCAGCTGACCCCGCAGCTCAAGCACGCGATGAGCCTGGTGTGTCCGGACAGCCGGATCGCCTCGATCTGCACCGGCGCGTACGTGCTCGCCGCGATGGGCCTGCTCGACGGCCGGCGCGCGACCACGCACTGGCGTTCGGCGTGCGAATTCCAGCTCGAATACCCGCGCGTGCAGCTCGACCCGGACGTGCTCTACACCGAGGACGGCAACGTCTTCACCTCGGCAGGCGTCGCGTCCGGCATCGACCTTTGCCTGCACATGATCCGCCGCGATTTCGGCGCGACGGTCGCCAACGAGGTCGCCCGCGGCACGGTCGTTTCGCCGCATCGCGAAGGCGGTCAGGCCCAGTTCATCCGCCGTCCGGTGCCGGAGCCGAGGTCGTCTTCCACGGCGGCCGCGCGGGCGTGGGCGCTGGAGCATCTCGACCAGCCGATCACGCTGCGCGACCTGGCGGTGCGCGAGTCGATGAGCACGCGGACGTTCACCCGGCGGTTCCGGGACGAGGTCGGGATGTCGGCGCTGCAGTGGCTGACCCAGCAGCGCGTGGAGCGCGCGCGGCAGTTGCTGGAGGAATCGGAGCTGCCGGTGGACCGGGTCGCCGCGGCGTGCGGATTCGGGACGGCGGCGTCGCTGCGCCAGCACCTGCAGGCCGCGCTCGGGGTTTCGCCGAGCGCCTACCGGACGACGTTCCGCCGTCCGGCCTGAATGCGGCGGTCCGTGGCAGCGCTGTTCGCAAGCTGCCACGGACCGACCCCCAGCGGCACTCATCCTCATCGAGCGGGCTGGGTGTTCGGTACCCCGATGACCAGGTCTTACAGAATCTGACACGCGTCAGGAGACGACGGTCACCAGTACATACACCGGGCGGCGGGTCGAGAAGAACTCCGCGCCGTGCGCGTCGACCATCTTCCAGCCGATCCAGCAGCGCCCCGGCGCGGGCGAGGCGGTCAGCGGAACGCTCACCATCACGTGGTCGCCGGGCGGGGTGTCGCCGATCAGCACCCGGTCCGGGGTGCGGCAGGAGCCCGGGGCCGGCGGCAGGTCCATCCGCTGCAGGTACCGCTGATGCCAGGCCACCGAGCCGGTGTTCTTCAGCTCCCACACCTTTTGAACGGTCTCGCCGACGTGGATCACGGTGCCGTCGGGCACGGTCACGTCGCCGACGAACTGGGAATTGTCTCCGGGGAGGCGGGCGCCGACGTCGACCATGGTGCCGCTGTTCAGCTTCGGCACCACGATGGCGGCGACGGCGGCGAGCAGCACGACGACGAACGCGACCGCGGCCAGCGCGTACTTGCGGCGGCGCCGGGGTTTCTCCGGGGCGACCGGGTCCGAGGTGATCAGCACCGGTTCCGCCGACGCGACCGAGGCCGTTTTGACGATCTCGACCTCGGTCGGTGCGGAGACCTCAGGTTCCGGCGGCACGCCTTTCAGCTCTTCCCAGCGTCGCCGCCACTGCTGTTCGTCCGCGTCGCACGCCCGGACGAACTCGCGGGTGGTGTCCCATGAGGGGAACCGGGTGCCGCGAACTGCCTCGTGCAGCGTGGTGTGCGAGATCTGGCCGGAGCGGTCGGCCATCTTGCGGAACGACGGATTCCCGGCCCGCGCGCGCAGTGCGGCGAGTTCCGCGGAGAGCACCTCGGCGGCAGATTGCCCGTCGCCCATCGCTCTCCCTGGTTGTCAGATCCGCTGGTCGGACCAGTCTGACATTCCAGTTCGGCACAGCTGGGCGCACCCCGGTCGCGGCCCCGGCGTGGGAGCCGCGACCGGCGCGCGTCACTGCCAGGCGTCGGAGATCGGCGTCTCGTTCGCCGCGTTGCCGATGCCGGGGAGACCGTTGGCGGCCTCCATGGTGCGCAGCACGGTGTAGTGGTTGATCGTTTCCGAGTAGTCCCCCTGCTTCACGTGCGCGCCGGTGAAGCTGGTGTAGATCTGGTTCGTCGAGGTGCCTTCGTCCTCGTCGAACGTCACGATCAGCAGGCTGTTGTGCGTCTTGGCCCACTGTGCGTAGCCGTCGAGGTTGTTCTTCAGCCAGGTGTCGCCGGTGCCGACCGAGCAGTCGTGCATGTCGTTGCACATGTTCGGGGTCACGAACGAGACGCTGGGCAGCTGCGAGTAATCCGACGGGAACTGCGAGTAGCGCAGGTTGCTCGACGCGGGCACGTTCGAGAAGTCGACCCAGCTGTTGTGCTTGCGCCGGTACTCGCCGGACGAGCAGCCGGTGTAGCCGTCGGACGGCATCGACTCCGAGTAGCCGGTGAAGGTCTTCCCCGCGCCGGCGAGCTGCGAACCGAGGTTGTCCACCGCACCGAGGTTTTGCGGGCAGGTGTCGTCGGTGACGCCCTGGGTGTCGCCGGAGAACAGCGCGACGTAGTTCGGCTGGCTCGGGTGGGTGAGCGCGTGGGAGTCGGTGAAGTTCGCGCCCTGCGCGGCGAGCGAGGCGAAGTAAGGAGCGGTGGTCGAGTCGATCGACGTCGACGACTCGTTCTCGAACATCACGAGCACGACGTGGTCGAAGGTGGGCACGGTTGCCGCTGCTGAGGCTGGTTGGGCGGCGGTTGCCGCACCGAGAATTGCCGTCGCGACGGCGGCCACGATCCGCTTGCGGAACACAGGTCCTCCAAGATCGGTCGGGAAATGCGCTCAGGTGGGAGCGGCATAGACCGTGCCACGGCGGAGGTGTCCCGGAGAGCGGTCGGTGGGTGAATTACTGGCGACCACTCGTCCGGGGCACGACTTTCGAAGGGTCAGCGTGCGAGCAGGTCCCGCAGTGATTTCGTAACGCTGGCAGGGGAAGTCTCGGCCATGAAATGTCCACTGTGTACGGTTTCGTGCACGCAGTCCGGTGCCCACGCGCGCCAGAGCGCGGCCGCGTCGAAGCCCAGCGCGTCGCCCCAGCCCTGCTGCAGGACGGTGGTCGGCATCTTCAATTGGCGGCCCGCGTCGCGGTCGATGCGGTCGTGTTCGAGGTCGATGCCCGCGGAAGCGCGGTAGTCGGCGACGATCGACGGAACGGCGTTCCGGCTCGCTTCGAGGTACCGGGCGCGGATATCGGCCGGGATCGACTCCGGGTCGGCGCCCCACTGGTCGAGGAAGTAGCTGAAGAACGCGTCCGGCGCGCCGCTGATCAGCTGCTCGGGAAGGCCGGGCGGCTGCGCCATGAGGTAGAGGTGGAAGGCGACGGACGCCGTGACGCCGTGCAGCACGTCCCACATGTCCAGCGTCGGCAGCACGTCGAGGATGGCCAGGTGGGATACGTGGTCCGGGTGGTCGAGGCCGGCGCGGATCGCGACGAGCGCGCCGCGGTCGTGTCCGGCCAGCGCGAACTGTTCGTGGCCGAAAGCGCGGGCCAGGGCGACGACGTCGGCGGCCATCGTGCGCTTCGAGTAGGTCTCGCCGGCGTCGGCGGGTTTGTCGCTGTCGCCGTAGCCGCGCAGGTCCGGGCACAGGACGGTGTGGTCGGCGGCGAGGTCGGCGGCGACGTGCCGCCACATCAGGTGGGTCTGCGGGAAGCCGTGCAGCAGGACGACGGGCGAGCCGGAGCCCGCGACCGCTACGTTGAGGGACACGCCGTCCGCGACGGGCACCCGCTGGTAGTCGAAGTTCATGCGACCCAGCGTGCGCCGGGCCGATCAGCAACCGATCAGCGCCGACTGAGCTGATTACAGTACGGAATTGATGACCATCTCGTTTTCGGTGCTGGGCCCGCTGACGGCCCACGACGCGCGCGGGCCGGTGACGTTGCCCGGGCCGCGGCATCGTGCGGTGCTCGCGCGGCTGCTCGTCGCCCGTGGACAGGTGGTTTCGACGGACGCGCTGGTCGACGCGTTGTGGGCCGTTCCGCGGGCGGGTGCGGTCGGCGCGGTGCAGACCTTCGTCGGCGCGCTGCGGCGTTCGCTCGAACCGGACCGGCCGCCGCGGACGCCAGCGAAGCTGCTGGTCACCGCGGGGCCGGGGTATGCGCTGCGCGCTGAACCGGAGCAGGTCGACGCGTGGCGATTCGAGGCGTTGCTGCGGGGGACGCCGTCGGTCGCGCAACTGGACGAGGCGCTCGGCTGGTGGCGGGGCGAGCCGTACGCGGAGTTCGCCGACGAGCCGTGGGCGCGCGCGGAACGGGCTCGGCTTGACGAACTGCGGTTGCTCGCGTTGGAACGGCGGGCGGCTGGCTTGCTGGATCTTGGCCGCGCCGCCGAAGCGGTACCGGATCTGGAGTCCCTTGTGGACGCTCATCCACTGCGCGAGGAAGCGTGGCGGTTGCTGGCGCTCGCGTTGTACCGCGCTGGACGTCAGGGTGATGCGCTTGCCGCGTTGCGGCGGGCGCGGTCCGGGTTGGCGGCGGAGTTGGGTGTTGATCCTGGACCGGCGTTGCGGCAGGTGGAGCAGGACATCCTCGCGCAGGCTCCGCAGTTGGCGCCGTCGGTTCCGGGCCGGTTGGCCGGGCGAGACGCGGAGCTGACGCAGCTTGCCGAAGTCGCGGCGGAAGTGGCTGAGCGCAAGCGATTCCGGCTCGTGCTCGTGTCCGGTGAGGCAGGTGCGGGCAAGACCGCGCTGGTCGAGGAATTCGCCGCACGGCTCGGCTGGACGACGGCGTGGGGCGTGAATCCCGACGGTGCCGGGGTGCCGCCCGCCTGGCCGTGGACGCGGATTCTCGCCGCGCTGGGCGAACCGGTCCCGCCGCGGTCTGCAGGCGGTGATCCGGCGGTGGCGCGCTTCGAATGGCATCAGGCGATGACCGCGCGGATCGCGGAGGTCGCTCGCCGGGGTCCGCTGCTGCTCGTCCTCGACGATTTACATTGGGCGGGCGAGGAAACCCTGGCGCTGCTGACGTCGATGACCGCATCTCCAGTGTTGTTGATCGCGACGTATCGGACCACCGAAGTCTCCGCAGAACTTACTGCGGCGCTGGGCAGACTCGCGCGCGCCGACCCGATTCGGCTGTATCTAAGCGGACTTTCGGTCGAGGCGGTGGCCGAGTTGGTCGGTCCCGAATCCGCGGCGGTGATTCATCGGCGGTCTGGCGGAAATCCGTTCTTCGTCAAGGAATTGGCTCGCGCATTGGATGCCGAAGGCGACTTGCCGGACGGAGTACGCGACGTCGTCCGGAACCGGATCGCCGCTCTGCCGGACCAGGTGCGTACGGTGCTCGGAAAAGCCGCGGTAATCGGAGCGGACGTCGATCTCGGGTTGCTCGGCAACGTCCTGGATGAGCTGGAAACCGCTGTACAGGCAGGATTTCTGACCGAAAGCGGACCGCGAGCTTTCCGGTTCGCGCACGCGCTCGTCCGCGACGCTGTCTACGACGACCTTTCGCTGGCTCGGCGAGCGCAACTGCACCGTGAAGTCGGCGAGGCTTTGGCCAGCCGTCGACCGTCTGAGATTTCCTTGCTGGCCCATCATTTTCTGCTTGCCGGAGACGATCGCGGTACCGGCTATGCGCAAGCTGCGGCGGAACGCGCCGAACGGGATTTCGCGCCGCACGAAGCACTTCGGCTCTGGCAAGCCGCTTTGGCGCAAGGACCGCGTACCGTCGAATTGCTGATGGGTCTCGCCCGGACGTCCGCGTTCACCGGGTCTTTGGCCGCCGCACGCCGTTACCGCGCCGAAGCTTTGGACCTCGCCGGTGACGACACAGCGTTGACCATCCGGGTTCTGACCGCGTTCGACGTGCCAGGAATCTGGACCGAGAACGACGACCCAGTGCTGGCCCGCCGCATCGCCGACGCCGCCGAGCGCGTCCACACCACTGACCCGCTTATCCGCGCCCGGTTGCTGGCGACCATCGCGTTGGAACTGCGCAACGAAGGCGGTCAACGCGCCCACGAAGCGGCCGTCGAAGCGGAGAAACTGGCACGCGCCGTCGGGGATCCGGCGCTGCTCGCGTTGGCGTTGAACGCCCGCTGGACGCAGACCTTCACCCGCGCTGGCCTGGCTCCGGAACGCGCCCGGATCGGCGAAGAATTGGTCGAACTCGCTGCCCGGCACCGATTAGTGACGTTCGAGGTGCTCGGTCACCTCGTGCTGATGCAGGCCCGCTCAGCACTCGCCGACTTCACTGCCGCCGACACTCACGCGGCGGCAGCGGATCGGCTGGGGGAGCAGTACGACCTCCCTCTCGTCAGCGTGTTCACCGACTGGTACCGCGCGCTCCGCCTGGCCGTCACTGGCCCGATCGCCGCTGCGGAAGCCGCCTATCGCAGCGCCGCGGCCAGGTTGTCCGGCAGCGGAATGTCCGGAGTGGACCGTGGCCTGCTGCCGCTCGCCCGGCATTGCCTTTATGTCCAGCGCGACCTGGAGTCCACAGTGGACTTCACACTGCCGCCAGAGCGCCCGGATCTGTTCCTGGAACTGCGCGCCTGCCTCACCGTCGAGACCGGAGACGCGCGCGAGCTGTACGAGCGACTGATCCCAGCGGAGAACGAACTGGCCGGCGCCGGTTCCGGCGTGGTGACGTTAGGGCCGGTCGCGTATTACCTAGGCGAGCTGGCTGTCCGATTAGGACTGCCGCCCGTGGAGCACTACCGCAAGGCCGCCGAAGTAGCTCGCCGCGCGGGTGCCGCGCATTGGGTCAGTCGACTACGTACCATTTGCCGCCGCGATTCTCCATAACCGCGTCGCCGAGGTCGCTGTCGGTGAACTTGACCGACGCCTTCACCGCGCGCGCCGGGATCTCGACCTTCTTGGCCCCGTCCTTGATCTTGGAACGGTCGACCGTGGCGGTCTGCAGAGCCTTCTTCTGGGTCGGGGAGATCAGCTGGAACGCCATCGGCATCGTCTTCTCGCACGGGCCCATGCCCTCGTTCTCCGCCTTCTTGGCGGCCGGACCGGCGATCTCGCAGACCGTCGCGAGGTCCTCCTTGCCCGCGGCGTGCATGAAGGCTTCATACCGTTCGACCGCGTCACCGCCGGTGGCCTCGGCAACCGACGACGAGGGCGCGGCAGAGGTCGACGGCGAGGGCTTTGCGGCCGAAGAGGACACGGGCGCGGCGGAGGGTGCGGGCGAGGGCGCGGGAGAAGCTGTTCCGCCGCTTTCGCCGGAGCAGCTGGTGATCAGGAGGGCAGCGCCCACGGCCAGAAAGGGGAGAATGCGAGCGGACATGGCGTGCCTTTCCCGTCAGGAAGAATGCTCGGGAGCATAAGCGACAGACGGGCGTGGCGTGCGGAAACGGGAATTTTGCCGCTGGTCGTGAGGCTCGACGTCAGTTCGCCGGATGCCCCGCCCCGGCGTAGTCGTCGCCAGGCCGGTGGAACGTGTGGATCTGGATCGCCTGCCCCTCGGTCGGCGCGTTGATCATCAGGCCGTTCCCGAGATACAGCCCCACGTGGTGGATGTGCGCCGGGCTGCCGTAGAACACGAGATCGCCCAGCTGCGGTTCCTGGCCGCCCGGAACCTGCGGCATCGAGCGGAACTGGCTGTCCGCCGTGCGCGGCAAGGAAACCCCGGCGCTGTCGTAGGAAGCCTTGGTGAGCCCCGAGCAGTCGAAGCCGGCCGCGCCCGCGTCGGGGCCGTTGCCGCCCCACACGTACGGCAGGCCGAGCTGGCCGAGCGCGAATCGCGCGGCGTGCACCGACGGTGCGTTCGACTTCGCCGGGTCCAGGGACAGCGTCGCGTACAGCTGGGCGTAGCCGAGCACCCGCTGCCGGAACAGCTCCATGCCGCTGCCGTTCTCGTACCCGGCCAGCGCCTTCCACCAGCCGTTGCCCGCGGACAGGTCGACGCCGCTCGCGCACAGTGCGCGGCCCGCGGCGACGGAGGCGGATGACGGGTCGGACAGCGCCGGGTTCGCGATGCCGGGAATCTGCGCGCCGTACTTCTTCCACTGCGGCGTCGAAAGCCCCATCGCGGCACCGTCGCCGCGGCCGTGGTTGTTGCCGGCGACGCCCAGGCCCGCCAGCGTGACCCACGACAGGTGACAGTCTGGGCGCTCCTTGCGCATAGTCAGCTCGCCGTTCGCGTAGCCGAGCAACGCGGGCGCCGGGATGTCGAGCGGCCCGGCGAGCGAATCCGCCCACTTCTGCAGCGGAGCCGGACCGCCGCCTCCGCCAGCCGCGCCCTGCGCCGGTTCCTGCGCTTGCACCGGGGCGCTCGCCTGCAGCACCGACGGACCGCTGACGGTCTGCGTGGGCACCGGCGCGGTGAGCGCGGCCTGCGCCGGAACGGGAGCGGGCTGATCGCGCCCGGCGACCAGCCAGCCCGCGGTGGCGAGTCCGGCGACCAGCGGCAACGCCACGAGCCCTCGATACAGCGCGCCACGAGCCCAGGTGGGCTTCTGCGGCGCGTCGGCGGTGGGGGTCTCCGGCGTCACGGCGTCCAATCTAGAAGAGCGCACCTCTGGGTAACGAGCGAACGGCTTGCACGTTAGGGGGACTCTCATATTGTGGGCACATGGCTGAACTCGACGCGGCGCGGCTGCGGGACGGACTCGGCGGCCGCTACGCCCGCCTCGACGTCGTGGAGACGACCGGTTCCACCAACGCTGACCTGCGGAAAGCTCTCACCGAAGGTGCGGCGGACCGGACCGTTTTGCTGGCCGAACACCAGACGGCGGGCGTGGGACGGCGGGCTCGTTCCTGGAGTTCGCCGAAGGGAGCCGGGCTGTACCTGAGCATCGCGCTGCGCCCGGCGGGGGTGCCGTTCTCCGCGCTCGGTTCACTGTCGGTGGTCGCCGGTCTCGCGGTGCACGCGCTCGCCACCGATCTGGGTGTCGACGTCGCCCTCAAATGGCCTAACGACGTGCTTGCCGGGCCGGACCGGGCCAAGTGCGCGGGCATCCTCGCCGAGGCCGTCGGCACCGGTGACGCGGCCGTGGTGCTGGGCATCGGGCTGAACGTGCTGCCGCTCGGCGACGACGTCCCGGCCGGTCCGGGCGGCCTGCCCGCGACCTCGCTCGCCGAGCAGGGCGCGACGACCACCGACCGCACCGAGATCGCGCTCGGCCTGCTGACCAGGTTCGACGACCTCGAACGCCGCTGGCGCACCGCGGGCGGAGACCTCACCGAGGCGGGACTGCTCGGCGACTACCGCGCCCGGTGCGCGACGCTCGGCCAGGACGTCCAGGTCCAGCTGCCGGACGGGTCGACGCTCACCGGCCGCGCCGCGGACCTCGACGCGTCCGGCCAGTTGCAGGTCGACGTCGCCGACGGGCGGCGGCTGACCGTTTTCGCCGGCGATGTGGTGCACGTCCGCCCGGCTTGACCGGAACGGGCGCGCCCGCGCGGGGCCAGCGCCGGTACGGTGGATCCACCACATCGGCACACATTCGCAGGGGAGCGCCCGCCGTGGCCTATCCGGACGATTTGCTCAGCCAGAACGAGCGCGTGGTGGTGCACAGCCACCCGCACTTCAAGATGCTGATCTTCCCGTTCCTGGCGTTCGTGATCACCGTCGGCGCGGCGGTGTGGCTGTTCCTGGTCACGAAGGACCTGGCCGCGCCGTGGAACAACGTCTCGATGATCGCGATCGCGGTGGTGGCGCTGGTCCTCGTGGTGTGGCTGTTCCTCTCGCCGCTCGTCCGCTGGCGCACGACGCACTTCATCGTGACCACCGACCGGCTGATCGCGCGCGAGGGCGTGCTCAAGCGCACCGGCATCGACATCCCGCTGTCGCGGATCAACAGCGTGCAGTTCGAGCACGGCCTGATGGACCGGATCTTCGGCTGCGGCACGCTCATCATCGAATCGGCCTCGGACGAGCCGCTGCGCTTCGATGACATTCCCCACGTCGAGCACGTGCACACGGTCATTTACCGCGAAGTCAACGACAATCCCTACGACGACTACCACGGCGCGCCCGGTCCGCAGGACACCGAACCTCTGCCCCCGCGCGGCCGGGAACCGCGCGGAAGGAGACGCTGACGTGGGTGCTCGAGAGGTCGGCCTGCCGGAACGGGTCCCCGCGGGCGGATTGCCGCCGCGGGTCGAGATCTGGGAGGTCGGGGCGCGCGACGGGCTGCAGAACGAGGGCTCGGTCGTGCCGGTCGAGGTCAAGCTCGAATTCCTGGACCGGCTCGCCGGCGCCGGGCTGACCACTCTCGAGGCGACCAGCTTCGTGCACCCCAAGTGGGTGCCGCAGCTCGCCGACGCCGAGCAGCTGCTCGCCGGGCTCGACCGGCACGACGGCGTCCGTTATCCCGTGCTGGTGCCGAACGACCGCGGCCTCAACCGCGCGCTCGACGCGGGCGTCGACCACATCGCGATCTTCGCCAGCGCCACCGAGACCTTCGCTCAGCGCAACCTGAACTCCACGTTCGACGACCAGTTCGCCATGTTCGAACCGGTGGTCACGCGAGCCCGCAAGGAGGGCCTCGAGGTCCGCGGCTACCTGTCGATGTGCTTCGGCGACCCGTGGGAAGGCGTGGTCGCCGCGGAGCAGGTCGTGCGCGCGGGCAAGCGGCTGCTCGACTTCGGCTGCTCGCAGCTCTCGCTCGGCGACACCATCGGCGTCGCCACCACGAACCAGGTCACCCGGCTGATCGAGGCGTTCGGCGACACCTCCGCTCTCGCCGTGCACTTCCACGACACCTACGGCCAGGCGCTGGCCAACACCGAGGCCGCGCTTCGCGCCGGAGTGTCCACTGTGGACTCGTCGGCGGGCGGCCTCGGCGGCTGCCCGTACGCCGAGTCGGCGACCGGCAACCTGGCGACCGAGGATCTGGTCTGGCTGCTGGAAGGGCTCGGCGTGGAGCACGGCGTCGACCTCGGCAAGCTGGTGGAGACCAGCGTGTGGATGGCCGGGCAGCTGGGCCGTCCGTCGCCGTCGCGGGTTGTGAACGCGCTTGCCGGATAGCACCGTCGAATTCGTCCCGCTCAGCGCGGAGACGTGGCCGTTGTTCGAGCGGCTCTTCGGCCCCGGCGGGGTGCAGGGCGGCTGCTGGTGCTCGTTCTTCCGGCTCAGCGGTCCGGACTACAAGGCCGCCGGCCGCGAGGGTCGCAAGGAGCACGTCCGAGGCGAGGCTCAGGACGGGAAACCGTTGGGGCTGCTGGGAATCGTCGACGGTGAACCGCTGGGCTGGGTGGCCGTGTCGCCGCGGAAGGACAATCCGCGGCTGGTCCGGTCGCGCGTGATGGCGTCGGACGAGCCGGGCGCGGTCTGGTCGGTGACCTGCTTCTACATCCACCGGCGCGGCCGTCGGCGCGGGCTGGCGACGGCGTTGCTGCGGGCCGCCGTGGACTACGCCGCCGAGCAGGGTGCGGAAAGCGTCGAGGGATACCCGGTGTCGGACGCGACGCGTTCCGCGGCCGACCTCTACCACGGCACGACCGGCATGTTCACCGACGCGGGCTTCGAGCTGGTCGAGGAGCGCGGCCCGGCCCGCGCGTTGGTGCGGCGGCGCATCCCCGTCGCCCGATAAGGTGGGTTTCCCGCTCGCCCGGAACCTTCCGGTGCGAGCGAGCGTCCGACCCGGTGCCGGCACGACCGAGAAGAGGGTGCCAGTGTCCGACCGACCCGAACCCGCAGACACCGACGTCGCCACCGGCCCGGTGCGCGTGCCCGCGCAATACGGCGGGTTGCTCGAACGCGGCTTCGACGAGGTGCCCACCCCGCCCGCGGGCACCGGTGTGGTGCCCGCGCACAGCCGTCCGCCGGTCGGTTCTCCGCGCACAGACCGGGAAAGCGTGCTCGCGTTGTTCGCGGTCCACATGTTCCCGCTCGGGCATTTGCCGGTGGCCGCGGACCGTCCGGACCGGCAGTTGCCGCTGCCCTCTGGCGGAGACACCGAGGGGGCGCGGCGTCCGTTGTTCGACCATCCGGAGTCGGCGTTGCTCGATGACACCGCGGTGCTCGGATACGTCAAACAGGGCTTCCGCCGTTCGCCCGCGCCACCGGTGGATCCGGAGCCGCCCGAGGCGGTCACCGAAGGCTATGCGCCGCCGGGGGGTCCGGAGTGGGAGCGCCGGTTCGTGGTCGGCGCCGAGTACGTGTGGCCGCCCGCGGAGGGCGGCGTCGAAGAGCCGAATCCGGTGGTATTGCCGGAAAACACGCTGTTGGACCGCTTCGGCAGCGATCACGGCCGGGTGTTCGCTCCGGACGGGACACCGTTCGCGGAGCGCGCTTTGCCGCCCGCCGCGCTGCGTTCCGGCTACCGTCGCTACCGCGTGCTGAAGCCGATGCCGGTGTGGCAAGCGACGTCGGCGGAGTGGTTCGACGGGCCGGGCGGCGGAATCCGCTACCGTGCGGTGCTCTCCGCGGACGAACTGGTCACGCTGGGATTCCTGGTTGATGTCACGCGGGAGGCACGATGAACACCCAGTCGATTCGCAAGTGGCTGGACGTCATCGGAGTGCCCGAGGAAGTCGTGTCGATCGGCCGGGAAGCGGACAACACGTGGTGCCTGCTCCCGACCTCCGACGGCGGCTGGGAAGTGTTCTGGCGCGAGCAGGGCAACCGCTACGACTGGGCCGCGTTCACCTCCGAACAGGTCGCCTGCCACTACCTCTTCGGCAGGCTGACCTGGTCACAGGTGGCGCGCGGCGCGGTCGGCGTGCTGCCCGGCGCTCACTGACGGCGCAGGATCTCCAGCGCCTCGTCGTGCAGGAGGCCGTTGGTGGACAGCGCTGAGCCGCCCTCGTAGGTCTCCGCACCGGAGAGATCGGTGAACCGGCCGCCCGCTTCGGTGACGATCACCTGTGCGGCGGCGACATCCCACGGGTTCACGATGCACTCGGCGGCGACGTCCATCGCTCCCTCGGCAACGAGGCAGTGGCTCCAGAAATCGCCGAACGCGCGGGATTCCCAGCACGCCTCGGTGAGCGCGAGGTACTTCTCGCGGGAGTGGTACTCGGTCCAGCTGTTCAAGTCCGTCGTGGACAGATAGGCGTCGCCGAGCGTCGCCACCTTCGACACCGACAGGCGCCGTTCGCCCGCCGCGTCGCGCAGGTGCGCGCCTTCGCCGCGAGCCGCCCACCAACGGCGGCCCAGCAACGGCGCGCTGATCATGCCGACCACCGGCGTGCCGTCCTCGACGAGCGCGATCAGCGTCGCCCACACCGGGACGCCGCGCAGGAAGTTCTTGGTCCCGTCGATCGGGTCGATCACCCACGCCCGGCCTTCGCTGCCCGCGGTCCCGCCGCGTTCTTCGCCCGCGACGGTGTCGCCGGGCCGTTCCGCGGCGAGGATTTCGCGGATCGCGTCCTCCACGGCGGTGTCGGCGTCGGTCACCGGCGTGCGGTCCGGTTTCGCGGACACCGCGAGGTCGAGCGCACGGAAGCGGGCAGTGGTCAGCGCGTCGGCGGCGTCCGCCAGCCGGGTGGCGAGAGCGAGGTCATCCGAGTAGGCAGGCACGGTCACGATGGTTTCACGCCCGTTCGCCGTAAGGTTGGCCAGGTGAGCATGGTCCTACTTGCCGAAGACGATCCGGCCATCGCCGAGCCGCTGTCCCGCGCGCTGCACCGGGAGGGGTACGAGATCGAGGTCGTCACCGACGGGCCGGCGGTGCTCGCCGCGACCGCCGCGCACCGCGTCGACCTGCTCGTGCTCGACCTCGGGCTGCCCGGGATGGACGGGCTGGAGGTGTGCCGCAGACTGCGCGCGAGCGGCACCGAACTGCCGGTGCTGATGCTCACCGCGCGCACCGACGAGGTCGATTTCGTCGTCGGCCTCGACGCGGGCGCGGACGATTACGTCGCCAAGCCGTTCCGTCTCGCGGAGCTTCTCGCGCGGATCCGCGCGCTGCTGCGCCGCCGGGTGCCGGAGGTGCTGGAAGCGGGCGGCGTCCGGATGGATCTCGGCGCGCGACTGGTCACAGTGGACTCCCACGAGGTGCAGCTGGCGAACAAGGAGTTCGAGCTGCTGCGCGTGCTGATGAGCCGGGCCGGGCAGGTCGTCAGCCGCGACGAGATCCTCGCCGAGGTGTGGAACGACCTGGAGTCCAAGACGTCGAAGACCCTCGACATGCACATGTCCTGGCTGCGCCGCAAACTCGCGGTCGCCGCCGACGAGGCGGCGGGCAGGCAGGCGAAACCGGCGCACTCCGACGCCGAACGGCGCATCGCGACCGTGCGCGGCGTCGGGTTCCGGTTCAATGTCGAGTAGCCGCCGATGAGCATGCGCCGCCGGATCCTGCTGGCGATCCTCCTCGCCGTGCTGGTCACCGCGGCCGTGCTGGGCATCCCGCTCGGCGTCACCGCGTGGCGGCTGGTGGAGAACCTCAACCGGGAAAGCCTGGCCGAACGGGCCCGCAACATCGCCGCGACGGTGGACACGCAGGTCGCGAACGGCCAGGAAATCGACCTGGAGCAATTCCGCGTCGGCGTTCCCGAGGGCGGCATGCTGATCGTGCGCGCCGAGGGTTTCAGCGAAAAACACCTCGGCGCGAACCCCGGCCCGAACCCAGTGGTCGAATCGGTCCCGACCGCGCGCAGCGGCACGGTCATGCTGGCGATCCCGAGCGGTCCGGTGCGCACAAAACAGACGCAGGTGACGCTGCTGGTCGTGCTGCTGGTGGTCCTGTCGGTCGGTACTGGCACGGTGGTGGCGACAGTGACCGCCCGCCGCCTGGCGAAACCGCTGCGGCACGTCGCAGACCGCGCGTCCCGCCTGGGCGGCGGCGATTTCCGCCCCGATCCGAGCCGGTATCGCGTGGCCGAACTGGACATGGTCGCCGAAGCCCTGGACACGTCCGGGTCCGCCTTGGCGCAGCTCGTGCAGCGAGAACGGCAGCTGGTCGGGGATGTCTCGCACCAGTTGCGGAGCCGGTTGACCGCTCTGCAGCTTCGGTTGGAACCGCTGACCGGCCACGAAGACCCGGATGTTGCGGAGGAATCCCGGGCCGCGCAGGAACAAGCCGACCGCCTAGCCCAAGCCCTAGATGAGCTTCTGGCCGCCGCCCGCGCCGCCCGCGAGGTAGACGCCGAGCCGGTCGACCTGCCGGTGACGCTGCCCGCCGTTGCGGAGGAATGGCGTCAGTTGCTGCGGGTCGAGGGCCGGAACTTGCGGCTGAAGGTCGCCGACGGCTTGATGGTGCGCGTGACCCCGGCACGGCTGCGCGAGGTGATCGGGGTACTGCTGGACAACGCCCTCCGCCACGGCGCCGGGACTGTGACGCTGTCCGCCCGCCGCGGCGACGCTGAGGGAACGGTGGTGATCGAGGTGGCGGACACCGGGTCCGGAGTGCCGGACGAAATCGCACCCCACATTTTCGAACGAGGCTTTTCCGGCGGGGGCTCGACCGGGGTTGGCTTGGCTCTGGCGCGCGCTCTCGTCGAGGCGGATGGCGGACGGCTGGAACTGTCGAATAAGCGTCCGGCGATTTTCAGCCTTTTCTTGAAGGTCCCGCGCCCGGACGAGGTAGGAGAATTGCGGTGGCCCGCGGAGCCGGTTCCTCGGTGAGCAGGATCTGGACGGCTTGCCGCAGGTCGGCGGCGATGCGATGCGGTGGTTGCTGATCTTGCGGCCACGTGCGGTGGTGGCTGATCCAGAGCGTGCGAATTCCGGCGCTGTGCCCGCACTCTTGCGCCGCTCGACCGGAAGATGTGCGCATCCGGTTTGCGCAGGACTAGGCGTCGAGAATGCAGTAGCCGTCGGCTGCTTCGGCGAGGCAGGCGTGTCGGAGCTTCGCTAACCGGCTCATGGGCGACGACGCAGGATTCGCGATCCGGTGGCGCTCAGAATGCTGAGATTGTCCAGAGCGCACGGGCAGAGCTGTACGTGCGGCGGGATTCTCGCCCGATAGTTCGCTCGCAACTGGCCAGCTGGCTGGCCCAGCGGGAAAACGCCCCGCCGAGATCGACCAGCGTGTCGTCAAGATCGACCAGCGCCAGCCGGGTCACCGGGGAAGCCGGGTGACCCCGTCCTTCCGCCGTTCGCCCAGCTCATCCGGGAACACCCACTTCTTGAATCCCCAGAACCGGAACACCATCGCCAGCAGCATGCCGATGATCGACCCGCTCGCGAAGTCCGCCACCTCCTGCACGAAGCGCGACACGTTCGGCACTTCCAGGTGCAGCCAGTAGCGCGAGATCAGCAGCGGAATGAGGTTCACCACCACCGCGACGCCGCTGATCACGAAGAACAGCGTCGCCTCGTGGGCGCGTTCGCGGCCGCCCCTGGTGCGGAACGACCATTCGCGGTTGAGCACGTACGACACGATCGTCGCGACAATGATCGCGATCGCCTTCGCCGTGGTCGGTTTCGACTCCAGCACGCTGAGCTTCAGCAGGTACCAGACGCCGTTGTCGACCAGGAAGGTCGTGCCGCCCACGATCGCGAACTTCAGCAGCTCCCGGTGCTTCACGAGCACGGAGCGCAATGGCTCGGGGGTGCGGGCGAGCACGGTTTCGACGACGGTCACGTATCGCAGTCTAGAGAATTCGAGGTCACGCCAGGTCTCAGGCGGCCTTACGGTCCGGAATATCCGGATTGTCATTCCGCCCCGGTTCCGGCCGGGCGCCCTCCGTGGGGAAAACCCACTTTTTGAACGCCCACCAGCGGAACAACGTCCCGAGAAGAGTGCCTATGATCATCCCGCTCACGAAGTCGGCGGACTCCTGGCCGACCAGGCTCACGTGCGGCACCTGCAGGTCCAGCACGTACCGCGAAACCCACTGCGGCAACGCGTTCAGCCCGAGCGCGACCCCGCTGATCAGGAAAAACAGCGCGGCCTCGTGCGCGCGCTCCCGCCCGCCGCGAGTGCGGAACGCCCATTCCCGGTTCGCGACGTAGGAAAAGATCGTGGCGACCAGCACACCGACGATCAGCGCCGTGACCGGATGCGTCCGCAGCACGGTGAACTTCAGGACGTACGTGATCGTCAGCGTGATGACGAAGCTCGTGCCGCCGACCAGGGCGAAACGGACCAGCTCACGGTGCTTCGCCAGGAGTTCGCGCACCTGGCGGACGCTACTCCGTGAACCAGCCGAAGAACCCCCGGGGTTCGACCGACGGCGGGCGGTTGTCGTGGTTACCGGGTTTGCCCGGCTTGCCGTTCGAACCGGGGTTCGGCGGCGCGCTCGTGGTTGCGGCCGGGCTGCTGGACGTCGGGTCCGGGGTCTCGTCGTCCGGGGACGTCGAGGTCGGCGGGGTGGTGCTGGGCTTCGGGTGCTTCGACGAACTCGGCGAGTGGCTCTTCGAAGTCGAGGTCGAGGGCGACGTCGTCGGCAACGGCACCGACGTGGATGACCACGGCCCGATCGTCGGATCGTGGCACATGTCCCACCAGCAATCGAGCGGCACCGAAACCGGTTTCGCCGAGGCACTGCCGAGCGACGCGTTGACCGTGACGGTGTCCGGGCCGTCGAACGGCTCACGGTTCACACCCACCCACAACTCCGCCGTCTCGCCCGGAGCCAATGGCTTGACGCTGGTGCAGCTCAGGCTCGCATCGCCGGAAGTGCACTTGAACCGCTTGACGGTGAACGGCCCCGTAGCACGGTGGTCGATGGTGATCGTGACCGGTTTCGTGCTCTGTCCGGTGTTCTGCACGTCGGCCTTGAGGACCGGATGGAACCAAGGGCCGAGCTTGCTGGCCGCCAGCGAGAGGTCGTCCTTCGGAGCCTTGACCTTCACCTGCACGCGCACGCTGACGTTCACCGAAGCACCCGCCGTGACCGAACCGGTCACCGTGCCGCCGCTCGCGTTGTCGTCTGCCTTCAGCCGGAACATCAGCACAGCCGACTGACCAGGCTGCAAACCGCTGCCCGTCTTGCACGTAACCGTGCCGGTGCCGCCCGGGCACGCGACCTGCATCGGCCCGGACTGCGCGGCCGCCTCGCTGGAGTACGCGCCGGCAGCGCCGCCGCCGTTCGCGCCAACCGCCTGCACGCCAGGCGGCAGGTTCAGCGTCGCCTGGACCGGATCGGACACCGAACCGCCGTCGTTGCGCACGGTGATCGGCAGCGCGACCGGTCCGCCGCCTGGCTGGAGTTCGACCCCACCCGGCGGCATGGCCGCGGAAAGCTGCGGCGGAGCGGCCGGGTTCGGAGCTGGCGGCTGCGCCGGCGGTGCGGCCGGAGGAGCCGCAGGCGGCGGCACGGCGGGAGGCGCGGGCTGAGCAGGCGGCGGGGCCTGCGGAGCCGGGGGCGCGGCCGGAGGAGCGGGCTTCGGTGCAGGCGCAGGCGCAGGTGCCGGCGCGGCGGCCGGCGGCGCGGGAGCCTGCTGAGCGGCCGGAATGGTCTGCGTCCCGCCACCAGCAGCCAGCGCGACAGCAACCGCGGCCACCATCGCGGCCCCGGACATCGCGACGCCAGCGAACTGCCGAGGCGCGGACGCAGCTGCAGCCGCACCCGCCTTGGCTCCGCCTGCCGCAGCCGCACCAGCGCTGACCGCGGCGGCACCGGCAGTAGCCGCGCTCGCCTTGGCCGCGCCGATCGTGGCCAGGTAGCCGAGAGCGGCGCCGCCCAGGACGATCGGGGCGATGATCGCGCGCAGGCTGCCGTTGACGTCGGCCAGTTCGGCCGCCAGCATCCGGCATTCGTCGCATTCGTCGAGGTGGTTTTCCACCTGGGAGCGTTCGCGCTTGGACAGCCCGTCGCGCGTCCAGGCCCCGAGCCGCTCGGCCGTCGCACGGCAACGGTCCGCACCGTTTTCCTGCAGGTGGACCTGCAGATAAGCCTGGCGGAGCCCTTCCCGGGCGCGGTACGCGAGCGCGGACACGCCGTTCGCGGTCAGCCCGAGCAGCGGCGCGACTTCAGCCGGGCTCTGCTGCTCGATTTCGGTGTGCCACAGCACTGCCTGCCAGCGTTCCGGCAGCCGCGCGAACGCTTTCGCGGCCATCGTGCGCTCGAGGCCGGCGACGGCGGTGTCGGAGAACGGCACGGTGAGCGCCTCGCCGGCGGTCCCGCCGACGTCGCTCATGTCCTCGTTGAGGTCGATCCGGCGGTCGCGACGGGTCTTGTCATACGCGGTGTGACGCAGCGCGGTAAGCAGGTACGCACGGAAGGCGCTGTCCGGGCCCTTCCCGCCACGCAGCGTGTCCAGAACCTTCGAGAAAGCCTCCGACACGAGGTCGTCGGCCTCCGAGCTGGACCGCGCGAGCTGGCGGGCGAGGTTGTGCGCGGCACCGCTGTGCCGCTCGTAGAGCGGACCGTAGGACGCGATCTTTCCCGCGCGCACCTCTGCGATCAGCTCGGCGTCACTCTTACCGGAGAGATCGGCGGGAACGGTGGACACGGGGCTCCTTTAAGGCTGCGCGCGCGGCGGACTCCACGCGCCTTACTCCCTACAACGCACACCAAGTGTGACGGATGCGGCGACACTCGTCACGCCGTGGTCCGTCAGATGGCTCAGTAGGCGCAGCAAGTTCACCTCCTCGTCTGGTGATTAGACGAAAAAGATCGGGGAAAACGCGTCACGAGGGGAGTTGCGCCGCGTCCCCTCCGTGATTGGGGAACAAGATCGACAGGTACCGGAAGGAGCTGGGGGTTCGGTGGACGTACCGGCGACCGGGGCGCGGTTCGGCTCCGCAGGCGACTCGTCGGGGGACGAGACGCGTGCGCGGTTCGAGCGGGACCGCCATTTGCGGGCATTGCGAGCTCGCTGGCGAACAGCCAGCCTCGCCGCCGGCTGGCGTTTCCCGAGCGACTGGGCATTGCCCGAAGTAGACGCGGTGTGCGCGGCCGTCGTGCGGCACGGCTCGACCGGCGCGGAGAACGCGCTGGCCGGACTGGGCCGGGCGCGGGCCGCGGCGGGAGCGGGGCTGTCGGAAACGCTGTCCGACCTGGCCGCCCTGCACGCGGTGCTCGCCGACCCGCACGCGGTCGACGGATTCGTCGCGCCGGATGTCGACGCCACCCCGGCCCGGCTGCTCCGCGTGACCGCGCTGGCCTGGGCAGATGTCGCCACCGACCAGCTCGTGCACACCGAGGTCACCGACCCGCTCACCGGCCTGCCGTCCGCGGCGTACCTGCGGACGCGGCTCGGCGAGATCTACCGCGGCGGCGTCAACGAGGCGAACGTGCTGCTCACGGTCTCGCTGGATTTGACGGCGGTGTCCGGCTGGCCTCGGCTGACGGCGATGATCCTCGCCGCGGACGCCGTCCGGGCCGTGTTCGACACCGGCGAGTGCTACGCGACGATCGGCCCGTCCGCGGTCGCGGTGCTGGCTGAACGCAACGAACGCCTGGCCACGCGCGGAGTCGCGTTGCGAAGGGCGCTCAACGAACGCCTTTCGGTGGATCCGCAGCTGCGTGACGTCGCCCGTCCGCTGGTGTCGGCCGTGCGGCTTCCCGGGACGCATGACCGGGCCTGTGAGCTGCTGACGGAACTGGCGCACAGCTGAGCCCCGGTCCCCCTTCCCGACCAGCATTCCCGCGTTCATGCTTTCCTGGTGTGGTGACCAGGACCGTACCCTCCGCTGCCGACGGCGAAGCTCCGGTGAATCGATCCGGGCAGCCCCGGCTGGCTCTGCGCCGATCTCTGGCACGGCTCTCCGTGCGCCCGCGTTCGATGCTCATCTTCGCGGTGTTCCCGCTGCTCGCGATCGCGGTCGGGTTCTGGGGCTGGACGCACGACTGGAACCTCGGCGTGGACAGCGCGGTCTATCGGGCAGGCGCGCTGCAGCTGCTGCGCGGCGACAACCTCTACGACGCGAACACGCTGCCCACCGAACCCGGCTGGGCGCTGCTGCCGTTCACCTACCCGCCGACCGCGGCGCTGCTGTTCGCGCCGCTCGCGCTCGTTCCGGTGCAGGTGGCGTGGGGTTTCCTCACCGTGGTCTCGCTGGGCGCGCTCGCGCTGTCGGTGCGGATCGCGATCGGCGCGCTGCCCCGCCCAGCCTCCGACGGACCTCGCTGGTGGGCCTCGCCCGCGCGGTCGACCATCGTGTTCTTCCTGGTCTTCCTCGGCCTGGAACCGGTGTGGCGGACGATCTTCCTCGGCCAGATCAACCTGATCCTGATGGCGATGGTCCTGCTGGACATGCTCGTCATCGGCGCACGCGGGAGCCGCTGGGGCGGCGTGCTCGTCGGGCTCGCGGCCGCGATCAAGCTGACGCCCATCGTCTTTCTCGGCCACCTGCTGGTCACCGGCCGCTGGAAAGACGCTTTGCGCGGATTCGCGACTTTCGTCGGAATGCAGGCGCTGCTGTTCTTGATCAACCCGCACGATTCGTGGAAATACTGGACCAAAACGCTGCCCGACACCGGCCGGATCGGCCCGGTGCACTGGGCGGGCAACCAGTCCCTGAACGCACTGATGAATCGCGCCACGGACCTGGCCCCGTGGGCCTCCAGCGCGGCGACCGTCATCGGCCTGGTGCTGGCGATTCCGGCGCTGTGGCTGATGTTCCGTTTCCACCGGCGCGGACAGGCGCTGGCCGCGCTGCTCGTCACGGCGTTCTGGATTCTGCTGATCTCGCCGATTTCCTGGACGCACCACTGGGTCTGGGTCGCGCCGCTGGTCGTGCTCCTGGTGTCCAGGTTGCCGAAAACCACCCCGGCGACCGCGTGGAAACGGTGGCTGGGGACGTTCCTGGTGGCGTTCGTGTTCGTCAGCTGCGTATTGCTGATCTTGCCGAATGGCCGGAATGTCGAGCTGCATTGGAAGGTGTGGCAGAACATTCTCGGCGACGCCTACATCCTGATGCCGGTGGTGCTGGCTGTCGCGCTGGTGCTGCGGTGGGGTTTGCAGCGGCGTGCCCGCAACCGGGCCGAGCAGGAATCTTCCTAGCTCTTTTCGCTGGTCAGGGGCTTGCTGGCGGTTTTTGTCAGTGGTGGCGGTTACTGTCTGGATCGCGGTGGTTACGCGGCCGTCCGGAGTCAGACTCGCGGACGGGCACGGCCATCGTTCTGATCCGGCGTTCTTCGCGGGCAGATCAACCGAATAGTGAGCCCTTGTTACTCCGCGGCGTCGCCGTAGAAGTCGCCTAGCGCGGTGCGGGTGTACTGGATCAGCAGATCAGCGTGCGCGAAGCCGTCCGGAAGACAGTCGCGGGCGGCGGTGAGCAACTCGTCGAACCGGAGAGGCGGCGTGACGGCCTTGGCGAGTGGGTGCCGTTCGCGGAGCTGCTTCATCAACTCGGCGAGGTAGATGACGGCTGAGTTGGAGTCGGTGCTCCAAAGCCAGGCGAGAACGTCGCCGAACCCCTTGGGGAAGACCAGCGGCCGGGTTTCGCCGGTGAGCATCCCGGTGGCCACGCCGGGGAGGCTGGCCTGGCGAAGGGCGTGAAGAACCGGACGCGGGAGAGTGACGGATTCCATCCGGCCATCCTGCTGCAGCGGGACTGGCTGGGGCGGGTTTCCGCACCGGGGTGTCCGGTTGAGGTCCGGGTGCCGCTGCCGACCCAGCTTGCGCGATCCGGTCCCAGCCGATCGCCTTCGTTGGGCTTCGTGGGGAGGGTTCGGCGGAAAACTAGGTCGCTCCGTGCCGCCGATCCACGGGGACGCGCGCACTTCAGCCGGTTTCCGCCGACCCCGGCCTGTCGTGCCTCAGCCGTCGCGATTCGCCCCGCATCTGGCTGGCTAGCCGCGTTCGACGCGCTTCTGCCGCGAACCTCCGTGGGAAGCGTGGCCCTTGGAGCACTGTCCGGCCGGTTCACGGAGGTGCCCGAGGCTTCCTCCGACCCGACCCGACCCGACCCGGTTCGGTTCGGCGCGGCTGAGTCCAGTCGTTCGGATCCACCTCGTATTGGCTGCCCGGCTGCCGAGCCCGGTCGTCTCGGCTCGCCGCGCACCTAGATGGCTAGCCGCGTTGGCTGCCTGGCCGCGTTAGCGGCGCGCTTGCCGAGTCCTCGGTGGGGAGCGTGGTCTTTCGGGCGCTTTCCGGCCGGTTCACGGACATGTCCGAGGCTTCCGCCGACCCAGCTCGGCTGAGTCCAGTCGTTCGGATCCGCCCCGCACTGGCTGCCCGGCTGCCGAGCCCGGTCGTCTCGGCTCGCCGCGCACCTAGCCGACTAGCCGCGTCGGCCGCGCGTCCGCCGAGACCTCGATGGGCGCCGCGGTGGTCGCAGGCACAGTCCGGCCCGCTCCACGGACGTGCCCGCGGCTTCCACCGGCCCGGCCGCTGAGCCCAGTCGCCCCGATCTGCCCCACTCACTGGCCGAGTCCGCCGCGCTCCGGCCAATGCCTTCCCGCCGAAACGAGATCCGCCCGCCCACCGCCCAGCCGGGCACGCGCCACCCCGCCCGGTACCCGCCACCCCCAGCCGCCCGGCCCCAACCCCGCCCCGTCACCCACCTCACTCCGCCGCAGGTCGCCGACGGTCCGCCAGCTCCCGCCCAGTAACCTGGTCTCCGCTATGGACAAACGAACCGGTCTTCCCATCGTCGGCATGGTGGGCGGCGGGCAGCTCGCCCGCATGACGCAGCAGGCGGCGATTTCCCTCGGCCAGTCGCTGAAGGTGCTGGCGGCCGACGAGGGCGACGCGGCGGCCCTCGTCGCCAGTGACGTCGTGCTCGGCCACCACACCGACCTCGACGCGCTGATCGATTTCGCCCGCCAGGTCGACGTGGTCACCTTCGACCACGAGCACGTGCCCGGCGAGCACCTGCTCACCCTCGCCACTGAAGGCTTCGTCGTCCGCCCCGCGCCCACCGCGCTCGGGTTCGCGCAGAACAAGCTCGTGATGCGCGAGATGATGGCCGGCCTCGGCGTGCCCGGTCCCGCCTTCGCCGAAGTGTCCACTGTGGACGATGTGGTGACGTTCGGCGGCGAGCACGGCTGGCCGGTGGTGCTCAAGGCGTCGCGCGGCGGATACGACGGCCGGGGCGTCTGGATGCTCGACACCGCCCAGCAGGCCCGCGAGACCGTTCCCGAGCTCCTCGAAGCCGGCACGGAGCTGCTGGTCGAGGAGAAGGTCGCGATGAAGCGCGAGCTGTCCGCGCTGGTCGCGCGCTCGCCGTTCGGCCAGGGCGCGGCGTACCCGGTGGTCGAGACCGTCCAGACGAACGGCATCAACACCGAGGTCCTCGCCCCAGCACCGGGGCTGGCCGAGTCGCGCGTGCACGAGGCGCAGGAGCTGGCGTTGCGCATCGCGTCGACGCTCGACGTCACCGGGCTGCTCGCGGTCGAGCTGTTCGAGACCGAGACCGGCCTGCTGGTCAACGAGCTGGCGATGCGCCCGCACAACTCCGGCCACTGGACCATGGACGGCTCGCGCACGTCGCAGTTCGAGCAGCACCTGCGCGGCGTCCTGGACTACCCGCTCGGCCGCACCGACCTGATCGCGCCCGCGTGCGTGATGGCGAACGTGCTCGGCGCGGACGTCTCGCCGCAGATGAGCCCGGACGAGCGGGTGCACCACCTGTTCGCGCGGTTCCCCGAGGTGAAAATCCACCTCTACGGCAAGCAGGACCGGCCGGGCCGCAAGCTCGGGCACGTCAACTTCGTCGGCGACCGCATGGACGACCTGCGCAACCGTGCGCTGCTGTCCGCGCACTGGCTGTCCCACGCCGTCTGGCTCGACGGCTACGAGATCCACTGAAGGGGAACACAATGGCGCCGCAGGTGGGCGTGATCATGGGCAGCGACTCCGACTGGCCGGTGATGGAGGCCGCGGGACAAGCGCTGGACGAGTTCGGCGTCGAGTACGAGGTCGGCGTCTACTCGGCACACCGCACCCCGCAGCGGATGCTGGACTACGCGAAGTCCGCGGCCGACCGGGGCATCCGCACGATCATCGCGGGCGCGGGCGGCGCCGCGCACCTGCCGGGCATGGTCGCGTCGGCGACGGTGCTGCCGGTGATCGGCGTGCCGGTTCCGCTGAAGTACCTGGACGGCATGGACTCGCTGCTGTCGATCGTGCAGATGCCGGCCGGCATCCCGGTCGCGACCGTGTCCGTCGGCGGAGCGCGCAACGCCGGTCTCCTCGCGGTCCGCATCCTCGCCGCGGCTGACCTGCAGTTGCAGGCGAAACTGACGCAGTTCCAGGAAGACCTTGAGCAGCTGGTGCTCGACAAGGACGCCAAACTCCGCGAAAAAGCGGGCAAGTAGCGCGCGGATGCCGGTCCGGAACCGGCATCCGCACCCACCTCCAGGATCAAGCCGGGTCGGGCAGCTGCTTCCGCAGTTCGCGCTTCAGCACCTTGCCCGCCGCCGACACCGGGATCTCCGCCACGAAATGCAGCTCCCGCAAGCGTTTGTACGGCAGCACCTTCTCGTTCACCGCGGCCATCAGCTGCTCGGCGTCCACTGAGGAATCCGGCTGCCGCACCACGAACGCCACCGGCAGTTCGCCGACCTCCGGGCTCGGGCGGCCGACCACCGCCGCCGACAGCACGCCCGGCGACGCGCTCAGCAGCTCCTCCAATTCACGAGGAAAGACGTTGTATCCCTTGTACAGCAGCATGTCTTTCTTGCGATCCACAATGGACAGATAGCCGTCCTCGTCGAGAACGCCGATGTCGCCGGTGTGCAGCCATCCGTCGACCAGCGCGGCGGCGGTCTCCTTCGGACGGTTCCGGTACCCGCGCATCACCTGCGGCCCGCGCAAGCACGCCTCGCCCTCTTGCCCGGGCGGCAACGGCTCCTCGCTGCTATCCGCGACGAGCTTGACCTCAGTGTCGAAGATCGGCCCGCCGACCGATCCGACCTTGCGCACGCCGGACCGGTAGCTCGGCGAGATCACCGCGCCCATCGTCACCTCGGTGAGCCCGTACCCCTCGGCGATCACGACGTCAGGGAACCGCTGGTGCAGCGCGCGGATCATCTCGTGGCTCATCGGCGCGGCGCCGGAGCCGATGTTGCGCACCGACGACAGGTCGGCAGTGTGGAACGCGGGCGTCGCCAGCAACGCCGCGAACAGCGCCGGCGCGCCGCCGATGGTCGTGACCTGCAGTCGCTCAGCGTCCGCGACATACGCTGCCGGGTCGAACCGCGCGTGCAGCACTGTCGTCCCGCCGCTCATCAGCGGACCGTTGAGCCCCGCGATCACGCCCATCGCGTGGAACCACGGCGTCAGGTTGATGGCGGTGCCGGTGCCAAGCCGCGTCGGCCATTCGTCCGGGCTGCCGACCTGGTCGATCGTCAGGTCGCCGTTCGCGTCGAGGGCCGGTATCGAGCCGGTCGACCAGCAGGTGTGCTGCAGCGTGTTCGTGACGACGTTGCGATGCGTGAGCTCGACGCCTTTGGATCGCCCGGTCGTGCCACCCGTGTAGGCGAGATGCGCGAGGTCGTGGTCCACATCGATCGCCACGTCCGGCCTGGTCGCAGGCTGGTCAGCGAAGAACTCGCGGAACTCCACACTCCCTTCAGCGAGCTCACCAGCAGGCGAAACGACGATCGTGAGCCGCGCCGGAATCCGGTCGGCAACCGCCGCGAGCGTGCCCGCCACCGGCCCAAAGGTCACCACGGCCGCAGCCCCGCAGTCGGTCAGCTGAAAGGCGAGGTCGTCCGGCGGAAGCAGCGGATTCGTCGGACTGAATGTCGCTCCCGCCAGCAGGATGCCGTGGTAGGCGATCGGATAGGCGAGGCAGTTCGGCAGATGCACGGCGACGACGTCGCCCCGCCCGATGCCGCGGGCCAGCAACGCCTGCGCGAACTGGCAGGCGGCCTGCCAGGTCTGAGCGAACGTGAGCTGATCGTCGCCCATCGCGAACGCGACGCGGTCGCCGTACCGCGTCGCGGCGCCGGCGAGCACCGAACCGATCGGCACCTGGGGGTAGTCAAGGGAAGCGGGCAATCCGGGCGGCGGGGTCGACGCAGTGGCAGCCATCACGTGACCATACGAATGGTGAGGCCGAGGACACAAGCAGCGAGCCGCCGCGTCCGGTGTGAACGCGGGCTAACATCGGGGGACTTTCTCCCGTTTCGCTGCAGAAGAGGTGACTGAAGGTGGCCGAGGGCCTGTATCAGCTGGCCGAAGAGCACGAGGAACTGCGCGCCGCGGTCCGGGCTCTAGCCGAAAAGGAGATCGCCCCGTACGCGGCGGAGGTCGACGAACAGGAGCGCTACCCGGTCGAGGCCAACCAAGCGCTCGTCAAGGCGGGTTTCAACGCCGTCCACATCGGCGAGGAATACGACGGCCAGGGCGCCGACGCCATCGGCGCGTGCATCGTGATCGAGGAAGTCGCCCGCGTCGACGCGTCAGCGTCGCTCATCCCGGCAGTCAACAAGCTGGGCACACAGCCCATCATCCTGTCCGGTTCGGAGGCCCTGAAGAAGCTGGTCCTTCCGTCCATCGCCTCGGGCGAGGCGTCCGCGTCCTACGCCCTGTCCGAACGAGAGGCCGGCTCGGACACCGCGTCCATGCGCACCCGCGCCCGCCTCGACGGCGACCACTGGGTCCTCAACGGCACCAAATGCTGGATCACCAACGCCGGCGAATCGTCGTGGTACACGGTCATGGCCGTCACCGACCCGAACGCGGAAAAGAAGGCTAACGGCATTTCCGCCTTCGTGGTGCACAAGGACGACCCAGGCTTCTCGGTAGGCCCGAAGGAAAAGAAGCTCGGTATCAAGGGTTCCCCCACCCGAGAAATCTACTTCGAAAACTGCACCATCCCCGCGGACCGCATCATCGGCGAACCAGGCACCGGCCTGAAAACCGCCCTGCGCACCCTGGACCACACCCGCCCGACCATCGGCGCGCAGGCCCTCGGAATCGCCCAGGGCGCCCTGGACGCAGCCGTCGCGTACGTCAAGGAACGCAAGCAATTCGGCAAGGCGATCGCGGAATTCCAAGGAATCCAGTTCATGCTGGCCGACATGGGAACGAAAATCGAAGCCGCCCGCCACCTGGTGTACGCCTCCGCAGCGTCCTCGGAACGCGGTGAAAAGCGCGCCAGCTTCACCGCATCGGCAGCCAAGGCCTACGCGTCCGACGTGGCAATGTCGGTAACCACAGACGCAGTACAACTATTCGGCGGCGCAGGCTACACGCGAGACTTCCCGGTGGAGCGCATGATGCGCGACGCGAAGATTACGCAGATTTATGAAGGCACGAACCAAATCCAGAAGGTCGTAATGGCTCGGTCTCTGCTGAAGGGCTGAGCCCCCGACGGTCCGCCGAAGAGCCCCACTACCCGGATCGGGTGGTGGGGCTCTTCTTGTGATCGATCTTGCTGTCTCCGGGTGCGCGACTGGCTACAGTTGCGATCGGGAGACTTTGGCGTCGCGGGGGAGAGACTGTCGGATGAGGATGCGCTTCGCTAGTTTGACCGCCGCTGCGGTAGTGGGAGTCATGTTCGTTGCAGGGTGTGCCGGAGGTTCTGCGGCGAGCACCGCTTCGGGGCCGGCTAGTGATCGGGTGCCGTCGTCGTCGGCAGGGAAAGCCTTGCCATATGCCGGTGCGCCCAAAGTTGAAAACCCGCTCCCTGCGTCAGTCCTGGCGGGCCATCCGTGCGACAGTGCGTTCGCTCCGGGTCAAGTTGGCCATATTCTGGGGAAAGAGCTGCAAGGAAGACATGCCGACAACGGTTCGCTCGGCGCGCAGTGCCATTGGGTCAATAGTGGATCGGGTGCTGCTCTGACTGTACTGTATGTTACCGAAGCATCAGATGGGCTGAGCGCACTATATGCGAATTCGAAGCCGCAGTCCACTGTGTGGCGTCCGCTTCCGGCCGTACGGGGATTGCCAGCTGTAGCTCATTCAGCCTATGGTCCGAAGGGTGACAAATCTTTTTGCCAGGTAAGCATTGGAATCAATGATCAGCACGATGTAGATGTGTCCGTCACCCTCAGTTCGGCTAAGGTTGGCGAGGTGGATCCGTGTGACGTTACGGCTCAAATCGCGGGCATGGTCGTCACTAATTTGGCGCAGCGGGCGGGTAATTGACCGCCGTGTTGTCCGCGGATTTGCTAGTCGCCAGGGTGATGGGCTGATCAGATGAGGATGCGGATCTGCTCCCTCGCTGTTGGCATGACGGCAGTGACAGTGCTAGAGGTGGGATGTTCTGGTGGGTTGACGTCAAAAGCCGTCTTCGGGCTCGTCTGGTTCTCGGGCATCGCCACCGGTAGCGGGAAGACCTTGGCATGTGCAGGTGCGCCCAAGCCGCGGGGAGTATATGCCGATATTCCTGCGGCGCCACGAAGTCTGACCGCATGAGCGCTGGGCTGCGCCAACACGAGACGCTTGGCGACAGTCTGGCGTCCACTTCCTTCTGTTCAAGGTCTCCCTGCTGTAGCCCATGCAGCCTCCAGCGGCTCGGCGAAACGGGATAAGCGCCAGGTGAGTGTCGGTAGCACAGACAAGTACACAGCCGATGTATCGGTTGGTTTAGGGCAAACGAGGGTTGGCTCGCAGGAGCCGCGTGCCGCCGCGGCAACGGTAGCGGACATGATCATCGCAAATCTGAAGCGCAAAGCGGGTGCGTGACCCATGTGGCGCGTCGCTGTCCTTGCGCCACGGTCGCCCCTGCTCGGGCCGGGTGCACAGTGGGGTGAGTTTACCTGTTTCCGTCACCCCGCTGTGAGCAGTTGGTTACAGTGGCTGCCGGAGGGGCCTCGGGACTGGTTGCCTGGTCGAGAGGCAGTGCGCGGTGCACGGGAGGGCGGGCATGGCTGAGAACGACCCAGGGAAAGCGATAGAAACGACGGGGTGGTTGACCGGACTGCCGATCACCGTCGTGGGCGCGGCGATGAACGTGGCCAAAGGGGTGTCGGACGCTGCTGCCGTGGCATCTGCCATGAAGGCCGGTGCGGGGTTCACTCTGAACCCGGACGAAGCGCATTCGTTGCTTGAACGAGCGAGGCGGCTCCGGGACAACGCAGGGAAGATGCAGCCGAGTGCGGAGGCTCTGACCAGGCTTACCCCGCCAGCGGCAGATCCTGGCAGTGCCGGGTTCAATCAGCAGGCGGTCAACGCGTTCGAAGCCGGGAAGAGCGCAAACGAGAACATGCAGCGGTATATGGCTGAGCTGATCAGTCGCCTGGAGAAGGCGTTGGGCATCGTCAGTGATTCGGATTTCCAGGCAGCTGCGGACGTCAAATCGGCAGGCAAGAGTGAGGGCGGAGGGCTTGCGGTATGAGGGCTCGGTTTTTTCCTTGGGTGGCTGGTGCCGGGGTCGCAACCACACTGGTTGCGGCGTGTGCCGGCGGTTCGGCGCCGAGTCCGCCGTCATCCTCGGCCGGTGTTCCGTCTTCCCCGTCGGAGACCGGGAAGACGCTGCCGTATGCAGGCGCGCCCAAGGTTGAGAGCCCGCTCCCCGATTCGGTGTTGTCGGGGCATCCGTGTGACGGCGGGCTTACGCCTGAACAGGTGGGACAGATCCTGAACCAAAAACCGCAAGGCGAACATGATGACGAGGCTGCTCTTGGCTCGCAGTGTCATTGGACCAACAGCGATGCCGGTGCGATCGTCAGCGTTCTGTACAGCACAAAGACCTCTGACGGGTTGAGCGCGGTCTACGCGAACACGAAGCCGAAATCCACAGTTTGGCGCTCTCTTCCTGCGGTTCAGGGTTTTCCTGCCGTTGCGCATTCGACCTACAGTACTGAAGGATCGAAATCGTTTTGCCAGGTGAGTGTCGGTGTCAATGACCGGCACACCGTCGACATATCGATCACACTCGGCAAGGCAAAGGTCGGGAATACGGATCCATGCGGCGTCACTGCGCAAGTCGCGGACATGGTGGTCACCAACCTGAAGCAGAAGGCGGGTGCGTGACCGATGGGGTTTTTCGACTTCATCGGTGACGGAGCCAAATGGATTGGCGACCGCATCAGTGACGCGGATGACTGGGTCAACGATCGGCTCAAAGACGCTGGTGGCTGGTTCTCCGATTTCTACCACGGAAACCTCGGTGATCAAGCCCTTCCGGCACCGGCGATTGTGCAGCAGGTCCAGCAGGGGCCGGGCACTTCGTCGTGGGACAGTGGCAGCTCCACGGTGCAGAAGATGATCCAGGAGCACAACCAGAACAGCGACGACGCGCAGCAGATCACCACCATGCTCGAGTCCGTCTGGACCGGCGACGGGGCGGATGCGGCTCGCGCACGGCTCAGGCCGTTGTCTGATGCATCGGCTACCTCTGCGCAGGCTTATGTCGTTAATGGGCAGAAGCTCGTCGACACCACGCACGGCTACAACGACATGAAGATCGCGCTGCAGTCGATGCCCCCGACGCCCCCGCACAAGAATCTTTGGGATCAGGGGACTCCGTGGGACACGGATACCGAGAAGCAGATCAACGAGTACAACGCGGCAGCGAATCACAACGTTGAGCGGTATCAGAAATACGCGGATCAGGCCAAGGCCAACGGTCAAGGGCTGAATAGCAATTACGGCCAAGTGTCCGGGTTCGACGGGCAGAATCTCAAGATCGATTCCGGTGGCGATCACACGAAGAGCAAGAGCGAGTCGCACGAGAAGGCTTATCGGAGGCCTGGGCGGGATTCTGGTGGGCCGGGCAATGAGCCTGGGGCCAGTGGCGGGGTTGGAAGCTGGCCGGGAGGCAGCGGGGCCGGGACCGGCGGGCCTGGGGCCAGTGGGCCTGGCAGCACCGGGCCTGGCGGCAGTGGGTCGGGGAGCAGTTGGCCGGTTGGCGGAACTGGTGGGGTGCCGTTCCACCCGGGGAGTACGGGAAGCGGCGGGACATACCCGGGGAGCACCGACGGGACGTCGACATCTGGGTGGACGCCCCCGTCGGTCGATCGGGTTGGTGGGTCTAACTGGACACCGTCGACACCGACCTCCTGGGGGACTGGGGGCGGTAATAGCAGCAACAACAGCAGCGTTGGCGGCTGGGCACCGGGTGGGTTTGGGCCGCTCGGCAGCAGCGGTGGTGGGGCAGGTAGCGAAGCGGGCCGCGGCGGAGGGATCGCGGCGCGGCTTGGCGGGGGCGCGGGCGTAGGCACAGGAGCGGGTGCCGGAGTGGGCGCAGGCGAAGAAGGGCGCGGAACAGCCGGGACGGCAGGGAAGGGCGCGGCCGGAGCTAAGGGAAGCCCGGGGATAGGTGGCATGGCCGGCGGCGGAAAGGGCAAAGGCGAGGAAGACAAAGAACACCAGCGCAAGTACGGAATCGAAGACGACTCCGCGTTCTCGCTCGTCGACGAGAACGGCGAGCGGGCCCTCGACCCGCGCACTGGGCTGCCTCCGACACCCCCGACGATTGGTGGTTGAGGGGTCCGATGACGATCATCGACAGACCGCTGCGGATGCCGCGGTCGGTGTTCTTGGCGCTTTGGCACGCGGAGGATCTCGGGAAAGTACCGGTGGTCGTCGAGGACACACCGATGTACTTGACCGAGGAAGGCGCGGCCGAAAGGGCGAAGCGGACGCGGGATCTTCTTGCGCAGCTGGGCGAAACGGCCGCGGAAGCGTTGCGTGGCACGTTGAGGCTGCTCGCTACCGCGCGGCATGAGGTGTACGGGTGGACTGACTTCGGCACCCATCAAGAGGACAACGGGGCGATTCTCGTTGCGGCGAGCGGGAAAGAAGCCGTGCGGTTGATTACCGACGCGGAGTCCGTTCAGCTCGACCCGGTGTCACCCCGCGAGCTGGCGGCTTGTTTGGTCATGGCGATGCCGGACTGCCCGCCGGCGGCGGTTCGGGTGATGCAGGTCAGCCGGGAGTACTACGACGGGGGCGGCAGCGCTGATCCGCTGGCGGAGGAAGGCGGCGACGCGGACGAGTTGCGGTATCTGATGCGGGCGCCGCGGGACGCGGTGCATCAGTTGCATGCCGCGGTCCGGGACGGGAGGGGCGAGCGGAGCTACAGTTCGCCGTTGTCGGTCATCGATCTCAGGGGGCGGGGGCGGGTGCTGAGCTTCCAGAGCACCAGGGACGGCGCCGCGCAGATCAGTGTCTACCCGGGAAACCGGGCGTCCTTGATCGATGCGGTGGATCGAACGCTCGCCGGATTGCGATAAAAACTAGTAACCGCGTTTCCCTTTCTCGTGTTCCGCGTTAACCACTGCGTCGGGTTCACAGAGAGGTGAAACGGTATGGGCGTACGCGCGTTCGGACGGGGCATGGTCCTCCTGGCGGCGACGGTGGTCGCGCTCGGCGGCGGCACCGCGGTGGCATCGGGGGCGACCGGGCAGGAACCGACTGGTCCGGTGCAGCCGAACATCATCGCCGCGGCGATCTACTCGGTCGGGCAGCCGACGATCGCGCCGCCGGGGGCCAACGACTGGAACTGCAAACCCTCCGCCGAGCATCCGAACCCGGTGCTGCTGTCCAACGGCACCACGGCCAACGCGTACGAGAACTGGGCGAATCTGTCCCAGAAGCTCGCCGACGCGGGGTACTGCGTGTTCGCCGGCAACTTCGGCGGGTCGCCGGGGGCGTTCCTGCAGACGGTGGGGCCGGTGGCGGGGACCGCGGGGCAGCTCGCGACCTTCGGGGACAAGATTCTGAAGGCCACCGGGGCCTCGAAACTCGACGTCGTCGGGCATTCGCAGGGCGGGATGAACCCGCGCTACTGGATCAAATACCTCGGCGGCGCGAGCAAGATCGGCAAGCTGATCGGGCTGTCTCCGTCCAATTACGGCACCAATCTGTTCGGCCTGCTGACCGCGATCCAGGCGATCCCGCCCGCTCGCGACCTGGTGGGGGTGGCGTGCGCGGCTTGCAATGAGCAGTCCACCGGGTCCGCGTTCCTCAACGACCTCAACGCGGGCGGAGACACGGTTCCGGGCGTCGACTACACCGTCATCCAGACCAGGTATGACGACGTTGTCACCCCCTACACCAACGCCTTCCTCAAGCCCGCGCCGAACGTGAAAAACCTCGTCCTCCAGGACGTCTGCGGGCTCGACTACACCGACCACCTCGGCATCACCTACGACCCGATCGCGCAGCGCGAGGTGCTCAACGCGCTCGACCCGCAGCACGCGAAGAAGCCCAGCTGCGTGTTCGTGCCCCCGGTGATCAGCTGAGATACCCCCGCCGCGGGGTAAAAACGCGAACACTTCCGCCGACTCGGTTGTGCGGGGTCCCGCCGCGATGTCACAGTCGGTGACATGTTCTGGCTGCTCCCCGACACCTGGACGCCGCACGACGAGGCCGAGCTGGTCGCCGGATGGCGGCTTTGGCTCGAGCTGAGCGACCGCGCGTGGCCCACCGCGTCGTGGGACGGCACCCCGTCCGGCGCGGTGGGCCCGTTGCGCGAACTGCTCGACGCGTGCGACGAAATCGAGCGCACGTGCCGGGAAACGGCCGCGCCGTCCGCGGAGTTCACGGACCTCGTTCAGCCGCTCGTGCTGTGCGCGAGCGCGGTCATCTGCCTGTGGTGGGACGACCACGCCCCGCTCGACTCCGCTCGCGCGAAGGCGCTCCACGAGGACCTGCGCCGGTTTTCGGCCCTCGCGGAGCGCGTCCTCACGCTGTTGTCCGCCCACGGCGGCTGGACGGAACTCGACGCGGCCCGCCGCCACCCGGCTTGAGCCGGTATTCGGCGAAACTGCTCACCAGCGTTCCTTCGCCTTGGGTTAGTGCGGGCAAGGCCTGTTCCAGTTCGTGTGCGGAGGCGGCCGGGAGGTGACCGTCCACAGTGCACCGGTCACCGGCGATCACTGGTTCGCCGGGCACTGCGCGAAGTTCCACCAGCTTGCGCAGAACCGCGCTGACCGAGGAGGCCGGTGCTTCGATTTCGAATGCGTGGACCGGTTCGTACACCCGCGTTCCGGCCTGGCGTAGCGCTTCCTGCAGCACTAGCCGGGTCATGCCGCGGAAATCCCCGGCGGTGCTCACCGGCGGGTAGAACGCGGTATCGGTGAGGGTGACCACGCAGTCGATCACTTCCCGGCCGTGCAAGCCTTCATGCAGGATCTCATAAACGGTGTCTTCAACGGCTTTGTGAAACGACAGCGGCAGCGAGCCGAGTTCGACTTCCAGTCGGTAGTCGGTGCCGGAGCCAGACGGGCCAGGTTCGACGCGAAGTCCGACTGTGGCCCAGAAGAACACTCGCTCGTCCGGTGCGGGATGGCGCACGCGGTGTCCAGTCCCGTGTAGACGTTCGACCAGCAGCGGGCGTGATTCCTCGAATTCGGCGGCGATTCCGAACTCTTCGGCGAGCGTCGTCCGGATTACTTCTTTCTGCACCTCGCCGTACAAGCGGACGGTGATGTCCTGTTCCTGGCGGCGGATGCTAATCAGCGGGTCCTGTTCGGACAGTCGGGTCAGCGCGATGTACAGCGCGCTGGTCTGGTCTGGATCGACCGGGTACACCAGCGTTTCCAAGCTCGGCGGGGCGAAGAATCGGTTCTGGGAAAGGTCGGCGCTTTCGCCGAGCCGGTCGCCGATCCGAATCTCCGGCAAACCCCAGACACGGGCGACATCCCCGGCCAGCGCCTCGCCGGACACCGGGGTCGCGCCGAGCTCGAACACTCGCACAGCGGACGGGCGGCCGACGCCTTCCGTGCCCAAGCGTCGGAACGGCGCCGGCCGGCGTGCCGCTAAGGAGCCGGAAAACATTCGCACGTAAGCGATTTTCTCGCCGGAACGGCCGCGTTCGATCTTGAAGACGGTGGCGTCGAGCGGTCCGTCCGCGCGGCGTTCGCGGGACGGCAGCAGTTCGTAAACTCCGGCGATAAGGTCGCGCACGCCAGCTCCGGTGACGGCCGAACCGAAGAAGACCGGATACACCGAGGCTGTGGCGACCTGACGTGCTAACGCATCGCGGTAATCCATTGAGGACGCTGTATCGGCCACATAGGACTCAACGAAGGTGTCGTCTCCGGCCAGCGCGTCAGCGAGCCGTTCGTCGAAGGGCAGCGGTACCGGGTGTGCATTGGCGGTACCGATCTCAGCCACCGTGCTCATCGCGACGCAGTGCGGGGAAAGCTTGGTACGCAAGGATTCCAGCAACGAGGCCTCGCGAGCACCGGTGCGGTCGATCTTGTTCACGAACACCAGCACCGGAATGCCGAGCCGGACGAGGGTGCGCATCAACACGCGGGTCTGGGCTTGCACCCCTTCCACCGCGGACACCACGAGCACCGCGCCGTCGAGCACGCCGACGGCGCGTTCGACTTCGGCGATGAAATCGGGGTGGCCGGGAGTGTCCACGAGGCTGAGCCGGTGTCCGGGCGTGCTGACCGCCACGACGGCGGATTTGATGGTGATGCCGCGCCGGCGTTCGAGCTCGAGCGAATCGGTCTGGGTGTCGCCGTCGTCGACGCGGCCGGCGTGGTCGATCACGCCGGTCTCGAAGAGCAGCCGTTCAGTGAGGCTGGTTTTACCTGCGTCGATGTGCGCCAGGATGCCGATGGTCAGTGCTTTCATGCGTGCGGAAGTCCTCAGATGCGGGAGACAGGCCGAACTGGGGTCGATCGGACTGTCGGCGCATCGGGGCTCCTCGCACGTCGAAAACCGGAAAACACGCCCGCGAGCAGGCGAACACTCGCGGATATCGGCACGGTAGCGCCGGGCCGGACGCGGTGTACAGCGAGTTTTCGGTGCCTGTCGGTTTCCTGTCGATCACTGGCTGACACCCCCGCGGCGGTGTTCAGTGCCCTACCGTGGGCCGGGTCAGTTGAATTTTCACCTATCGGGAGCTGTCTCCATGTTGACTCGAGTCAAGGACGTCGCGCTGCTGCTCGGCCGCATCGGCATCGCGGTGGTGTTCTTCGCCCACGGCCTGCAGAAATGGGACAGCGGCGTCGGCGCGACCGCCGAAATGTTCAGCCAGATCGGCATCCCGCTGCCGAGCGTCGCCGCGTTCCTCGTGATCGTGCTCGAACTGCTCGGCTCGATCGCGTTCGTCGTCGGCTTCCTGCTGCCGGTGGTCGCCATCGGCTACGCGATCAACATGGCCGGCGCGCTGATCTCGGTGCACGCGGCGCACGGCCTCACCGGCGAAGGCGGCTACGAGCTGGTGCTGGTGCTCGGACTCACCGCACTGGCGCTGGGCTTCAACGGCGGACGGCTTTCCCTCGACCACGTGCTGTTCCGGCGTCGCCGTGAGGGCGCGAACGAGCTGCAGGCCGCCTGACCACCGCCGCCAGCGCTCACCCGGTCAGGTCGGCGGTGGTGCGTTCGGTCTCGCGGCGGGCGGCCAGCTTCGCCGGGTCGGCGTTCGTCACCTGGACCAGGTGCGCGCTGGCGGCGAGCGGGACGAGCAGTCCGTCGAGGACGCCGTCCGGCACCGTCCAGTCCATCGTGGACAAAACTCGGTCTGCCGCGGTCAGGCCGAGTTTTGCCGCGCGGGCAGTGGCTTCCGCCCACACTTCGTCCACAGTGGAGGATCCAAGCGCCAGGGTGTCGCCGGTGGCCGGCCGCATCGGGAAGAACTGGTCGCCGGACATCCGGGCCTCGTTGAGGTAGTCGAGCGCTCCGCCGGACGGCGGGGTCGACAGGCCGCGGCCCATCGGGTCGAGCGACACCACCGCGACCGCCGGGGCGTCGATCTCCTCGTCCGGGCTGGTGAAAACTACTCGCGCACCCTCGGGCTCGGCGACCACGCGGGCACCGCACCACCACGCGCCGAGCAGCACGCCCGCGGTCTGCCAGTGCGCGGGCAGCCGCACCGCGACAGCGTCGCCCGGCTCCACGTCGAACTCGTCGACCAGCCAGTTCGCCGTTTTCGCGGCCCAGTTCTGCATCGTCGCCACGGACAGCTCGACCCGGCTGCCGAGCCGGTCGTCGTAATGCGTGACCAGCGGTTTCGCCGGCGAGGCCAGAAGCGGGCGCAGCAGCTGCTCGGTGAGGCTCATGCGCCCGCCTCGCTAGCGCTCGGCGCGGCATGAGCCGAAGGCGCACTGTTGAATGATTCGCTCGCAAGCTCGCTCATGTCCTCAGGCTAGCCGCGGCGTCAGTCGACGCAGGGCACGCCCGGGATTCCCGAGTCCAAGCCCTGCGGCACCGCTCCGGCCGCCGCGCCGCCGCCTCCGTTTCCCGTGCTTCCGGGGCTGGTGCGTCCGGCCAGTCCGGCCACGAACTTCTGCACCGCGCCCGGGTCGACCTCGACGATGCTCTGCCCGTCCTCGCTGCGGCCGTTCGTGGTGATCACCGGGATCGTCGCGAAGGTCAGGTCGCCGGATGCGACGCCCTTGACCTGCTGGGCGAATTCGAGCACGTCGAGGCTGTCGTCGAGGACGAACGACCGGTGCACCGCGTCCATCAGGCTGTTCAGCGTGCCCGGATTGGCGAGCGTGCCAGCGGACAGCACCTTGCGCATCGCCGAGGACAGGAACGCCTGCTGTCGCTTGATCCGGTCGAGGTCGCCGTTGGGCAGGTTTTTGCGCTGGCGCACAAAGGACAGTGCTTCGCCGCCGCTCACCGTCTGCACGCCGCGGCGGAAGTTCGCCCCGGAGTCCTTGTCCGACGTCGCGTGGTTGAGGCACACCGGAACGCCGCCGACCGCCTCGGTGATCAGGTAGAACCCGAGCAGGTTGACCTCGGCGTAGTGGTCGATGCGCGCCTGGGTGAGGTCCTGCACGGTCTGGACCAGCGCCCGCCGCCCGGCGGCGTCCGAATCGCGCGCGATCTTCGCCTGGTCGTGCTCGCCCTGCGCGCGCTCCTCCTGCTCGGCGTGCGCCTTGGCGACGCCGTACGCGGAGTTGATCTTCGCCTTGCCGCGGCCCGGCACGTCGACCCAGCTGTCGCGCGGGATCGACACCGCGGACGCCTTGCCGCCGTTCTTCGGGATCCGCAGCAGGATGATGGTGTCGGTGTTGATCCCGGCTTTGTCCTCGGTGCGCAACGACTTCAGCATGCTCAGCGGAAGCGGGTTGCCCTGCTGGTCGGTGCGCGCGTCGCTGCCGACGAGCAGGATGTCGGTGCCGCCGTCGTCAGCGGGCGGGGCCGGGGGCTCGCCGTCGCGCGGGGTGAGAACGTCGGCGGTCGCGACGTTGTCCTGCAGTTTGTCCTTGGTGACGTACGCGTAGCCGGTCGCTCCCAGTGCGACCAGGGAGACCAGGCCGATCGCGACGCGGCGGGTGATCCGGGTGACCCGGCCCGTGCGGCGTCGCGGTTCCTCCGGCGGCACCGGGTTCGACGGCTGGGGGAGTTCGACGCGCGGGTGCGGGGAGGGCTTCCACTCGGGAGCGGCTTCCTGCTCGGCAGCGGCATCCTCGATGCTGGCGGCACTCTCGGTGCTGGCGGCTCCTTCGGCGCTGGCGGCACCCTCGGTAACCGGCTCGGTTTCCTCGGCCGCGCGCTCCTCGGCCGCCGCTTCGGCTGCCTCTCCGGCGACCGGTTCGGCGGCGGCGTGCTTCGGCTCCGTCGTTCCGTCGGATCCGCGGTCCGAGGCGTCGGAAACCGCCGGACTGTCGGCGGGATCCGCCGTCCGGTCCGGTTTGTCCTGGTTTTCACTCACCCCGGTTACCTCCCCGCTCACCAGCGTACGGCCTGCGGCGCGCCGCCACGCTGGGTGCTCGACTCTAGTTGACGCAGGGGACATCGCCCGCTGTGATGAGCGGCGCGGGTGAGTTCGACGGTCCGGACGAAGGCGGTCCGGACGGGGACGACGAGGACGGTGCGGCAGGCGGGGCCGAGGGCAGGGCCGAGGACGTCGTGGCCGGCGCTCCGGCCGTGTCGCGCGCGTCTTTGCCGAGGATCACCCGGACGTGCCCGGCGGCGACGTCGGCGTCCGGTTCGGCCTGTGCGTTGGCGCCGAGAGCCTGGCGGACCAGGTCGGCGGCGGCCTCGTCCGACGGGTGGTAGCGCAGCACGGTGGCCGCCCGGGTGGACAGCTTCGTGCTCGTGCCGAGCTGGAAACCCTTGCCCTGCAACAGGCCCCGCATCTGGTCGGCGGCATCGGAGCCGGAGCCGTCGAACAGTTCGACGGCGATCTTTTCGGCTCCGGGCAGCGGCGCGTTGCTGGGCTCCGGCGCGCTGCCGTCGGAGGTCAGCCGGTTGATCTCGGCGCGGACCTTCGCCTGGTCGACACGCAGTACGTCCGCGCCACCCAGCACCGCGTTGCCCTCGGTGGGGATGGTGTGGAATTCGACGTTTCCGCCGGTCAGCCCGCGCATCTGCTCGACGAACTCGGACAGGTCCCAGCCCGCCGACAGCACCACGGACTTCTTCACCGCCTCGATGAGCTGCGCGATCCGCACCGGGTTGGCGAGCACGTCGGACGAGAGCACCTTGCTCGCCAGCCCGGACAGGAACGCCTGCTGGCGCCCGATCCGGTCGAGGTCGCCGTTCTGCAGGCCGTAGCGCTGCCGGACGAACGCGAGCGCCTGCACGCCCTCGATGGTCTGCTTCCCGGCGGGCAGGTCGACGCCCGACTTCTTTTCCTTGACCGGGTTCTTGAGGCACACCTGCACGCCGCCGATGGCCTTCGTGACCTCGTAGAAGCTGGCCAGGTTGACCTCGGCGTAGCGGTCGATCATGCCCGGTTTGCCGATGAACTTCTCGAGCGTGGCGACGAGGTTCTTGCGCCCGGCGAGCTTGGCTTTCTCGTCGACGTCCTTGAGGTCGGCGTTGCCTTTGGCCTGCAGCGTTTTGGCGGTGTCGTTGTAGGCGTAGACGTACGCGCTGTTGAGCTTGTGCTTGCCGAAGCCGCCGGTGATCTCGACGTAGGAGTCGCGCGGGAAGGAGATGGCGATCGCGTGCTCCCCGTTCTGCGGGATGTGCACGAGAATCATCGTGTCGGTCTGCTTTTCGCCGTCGGACTCGCCGGCGTGCAGCATGTCGAGCACCTCGCGGGGCAGCGGGTTGCCCTGCGCGTCGGTGCGGCTGTCCTGGCCGACCAGGAGGATGTCGATGGCGCCGTCGAGCGGTTTCGCGTGCGGCTGCTGCTCGCCGAAGATCGCCGTGGTGGAGAAACCGGACTGCGGGTCGCCGATGAACTGCCAGCCGTACCAGGTCAGCGCCAGCACGACCACGGACACGACGGACAGCAGGATCTTCCCGCTTCGCCGCAGCACGATGACCACGCCGCGACCGCGGTGCACCGGCAGCGGTGTCCCCGGCCATTCGGCCACTGTTCCTCCCCAGGATGCTCGCGCTTTTCGCGCTTTGCCGAACTCTACCGAGTCTCGGGTGAGCCACCCGTAGGCTGGTGGAGAGATTGCCCGGTCGGGCGGAAGGGTGGATGAGGATGCGGGTCCTGGTCACCGGCGGTGCCGGGTTCATCGGTTCGCACTATGTGCGGCAGGTGCTGTCGGGGGCGTATCCGACGCTGGCCGACGCCGAGGTCGTGGTGCTCGACAAGCTCACTTACGCGGGCAGCGAGGCGAACCTCGCCCCGGTCGCGGACAGCCCGCGGCTGCGCTTCGTGCGCGGCGACATCTGCGACACCGCACAGGTCGCCGACCTGATGCGCGGCGTCGACCTGGTCGTCCACTTCGCCGCGGAGTCCCATGTGGACCGCTCGATCCTCGGTTCGGCGGACTTCGTGCTCACCAATGTGCTCGGCACGCAGACGTTGCTGCAGGCCGCGCTGGAGGCGCAGGTCGGGAAGTTCGTGCACGTCTCGACGGACGAGGTGTACGGGTCCATCCAGGACGGTTCGTGGTCGGAAGACCACGTGCTGGAGCCGAATTCGCCGTACTCCGCCTCGAAGGCCTCGTCGGATCTGATCGCGCGCTCGTACTTCCGCACGCACGGTTTCCCGGTGTGCGTCACGCGGTGCTCGAACAACTACGGCCCGTACCAGTTCCCGGAAAAGGTCATCCCGCTCTTCGCGACGAACCTGCTGGACGGCAAGAAGGTCCCGCTCTACGGCGATGGTCTGAACATCCGCGACTGGCTGCACGTGGACGACCACTGCCACGGAATCCAGCTGGTCGCCGACGGCGGTCGCCCCGGCGAGATCTACAACATCGGCGGCGGCACCGAACTGACCAACCGGGAACTGACCGAACGCCTGCTCGCGGCGACCGGCGTCGGCTGGGAAATGGTCGAACCGGTGACCGACCGCAAGGGCCACGACCGGCGGTACTCGGTCGACATCGCGAAGATCAGCGGCGAACTCGGTTACGCTCCGCGGGTGTCGTTCGAGGACGGTTTGGCGGAGACGGTGCGCTGGTATGCCGACAACCGGTCGTGGTGGGAGCCGCTGAAGGCCCGCGCCGCGCTCGGCACGTCCTGAAACCCTTGTCGTAGTAGGAGGTACGCCGGTGCGGCTGGCAGTGCTCGTGCCCGGCGGTTCCGGTCAGTTAGGCCGGGACCTGGTGAACACCGCGGGCCCGGAAACGGAAGTGATCGCGCCTTCGTCGGCGGAGCTGGACATAACGGCTACCGGCCAGGTGATCGCCGCGGTGGGCGAACTAGCGGAACGAGCGAGCGCTGCCGGGGCGATGCCGGTGGTGATCAATGCCGCGGCTTACACGGCCGTCGATGCCGCGGAGTCGGATGAGGCTCGAGCTTTTGCGGTGAATGTCGATGGCCCTCGGGTACTGGCTGCCGCTTGTACTTCGCGGCGGGTGCCGCTGATTCATATCTCTACGGATTATGTTTTTCCCGGGGATGGAGATCGGCCCTACGAGGTTGATGACGCGCTTGGGCCTAAGAATGCTTACGGCCGAACCAAGGCCGCTGGAGAGGATGCGGTTCTTGGTTCGGGCGCTTCAGCTTGGGTTGTCCGGACCAGTTGGGTCTATGGGAAGACCGGCGCTAACTTCGTAGAGACTATTCGCAGGCTGGAGTCTGAGCGGGATCAGTTGTCCGTAGTGGATGACCAGGTAGGGGCACCTACCTGGTCAGCTGATCTCGCCCGGGGCTTGTGGGAACTCGCCGACGCAGTTGCCGCCGGGCGAGGGCCGGCGGGAAAGGTCCTTCACTGCACCGGTGGCGGGAAGACTTCCTGGTACGGATTCGCCCAGGCGATCTTCGAGGAGATCGGTGCCGACCCCACCCGCGTAAAACCTTGCACGACCGAAGAATTCCCCCGCCCAGCCGCCCGCCCCGCCTACTCCCTGCTCTCCAACGCTTCCTGGCGAGACGCCGGACTAACTCCTTTGCAGGATTGGCGCACAGCTCTAAACAGCTACATCAACGCCTAACGAAGACAAAGCGCCAGCCCCCTCCCTGCTCCCCGATACGAAGCCGCCCTGCGGTCTGGGGGTGCTTGTCAAGGCATCTTTCCCGCCTTGACAAGCACCCCCAGACCGTCAGCACAATTACGGCTCGGGGTGCCTTTGTCTGGGCGGTTCTTTTCCGGCTTCGCCGGTTTCTTTCCCGGCTTCGCCGGTAACCCGGCGAAGCCGGGAAAAGCCTGAGGGGACCCCCACCCCGATCCATTAATTGTCACTACGGTCTGAGGTGCTTGTCAAGGCGGGAAAGAGTACCTTGACAAGCACCTCAGACCGCGTGCGAAGCGGGGATCGGGGTTGCGGGAGGGGTCTGGGTGTTGCCCGCGTTGTGCGTTTAGGCGGCGGTTTTTAGCCGATTTATTGTTCGGTCGCCTGGCGGTATGCATCTAGCGTGCGTAGTGCGGTGTTGTGCCAGGTGAAGCTTGCCGCATGAGTTCTGCGGGCGGTCGAAGTCGCGAGGCCGTGTGGATCGGTTACGGCTTGGCGCATGGCCTCTGCCAGGCCGTCGACGTCGTCATACGGGACCAACGTGGCGCAGTCTCCCGCGACCTCGCGGAGGGCGGGGATATCCGTGCAGACGACGGGGACATCCGAGGCCATTGCTTCCAGGACGGGCAGGCCGAAGCCTTCGTCTCGCGACGGGAGCACCAGGGCGGCGGCACCGGCGACCACCGTCCGAAGGTCCACATCGGACAGATACCCAGTCTGGCCGGACCTGGGCAGCCTCGGAAATGGTCCAGGGCCGGCGAAAACCAGCGGCGGCAAATCCGGGGCTGCCGCGTGGGCCGCTGCGAGCCAGTCGAGGCCCTTGCGCGGACCGGCGGCGCCGGCGAATAGCAGGTACTTCTCCGGCAGCCGCAGTTTCGCTCGTACCCCATCATCCGGCGGTCGGGCGGTGAACCAAGCGGGGTTCACGCCCAGCGGAGTGGCGATGATCTTCGACCGGTCAACGTCCAGCTTCTCGGCGACAGCGTCCGCAACGGCCTCGGTCGGCGTGCAGATGACATTTGCTCGGTGTGCGCCGCGCCGGACCAGTTCGGGCAGGGTTCGGTCGGAGTGGGCCAGTTCTTGAGGAGCGTCGATAAAGGCCAGATCGTGGATGGTGAGGACTCCGGCGGCACGGAGACGGCCGGGGAGGACGAAGTTCGTGCCATGAACGACATCGGTGGGGCCGGCAAACAGTTCCACCGGCGGAAGCTGGGTGCGCAGCCAGGTAGCCCGCAAAAGCCGGGCGGAAACTGGCATTCCCCGAGCCTGAACTCCATGCGGCAAAACGTGCCGCAGCTTCCGCCAGCCTCGCAAGGTGAAAGCGACGGCACGAAGGTCCACTTCGGACATCGAAGCCAGCTCTTCGCTCAGCGCGGCCGTATACCGGCCAATCCCCGTCCGGGAACCGAGCAGAGGGGTGCCGTCCAGCAGGACGCGCAGCGGACGGTCAGCCACGGCGCAACCGTTCCCGCGCCACCTTTGTGACCCGTCCTGCTGCTCGCCTTGCCAACTCGCCTGGTCCGCCAGCGGCGAGATATTCCTTGACCAGAGCCAAATCGCGCCGGACCAGAGCGGAGCCGCGTACTGGGTCGCTGACAGTCAGGTCCGCGCCGCCGGGCAAGCGGTCGGCGGCCGGGCGCGGGTTGCGGCAGAATTCGACTAGCGGTTTCAGTGCCTCCGGCCAGGCGTATCGCTGCGCGACCACCCGGATTCGCTCGACGCAAGCGTCGGCGAATTCCCGGTCGTACAAGGACTTCTCCAGCGCGTCTGCCAAAGCACCGGCATCCTCGGCAGGGACTACGACGCCGAGGTTTTCCGCGCGGACGAGATCAGCGAAGGCATCCCCGTCCGTCGTCACGATGGGCAACCCGGCCCACAGGTAATCCAGGACCCGGGTGCGGAAAGCGAAAGTGGTCTCGACGTGTTCGTAATGTGTCGTGACACCGCAGTCCGCGTCGAGAAGCCAGTTCTGGCGGTCCGAATACGGGACCCACTGCTCGTTGAAGAAGACGTTCTTGTCCGTGAGGCCCAAGGAATCCGCAAGTCGTACCGTACGGGCGCCGATATCCATTTCGGCGACCTCGGGGTTCGGGTGCTTCATGCCGAGGAACACGAGACGGGCGTCGTCGCGGCGGTGGCGGAGGAGGTCGAAGGCGCGGATCAGGGTCAGCGGGTCGAACCAGCTGTAAACCCCGCCTGCCCACAGGACGACGCGGTCGGATTCGCCGATGCCAAGAGACGAACGCAGGCCGGGACCGGTGCGCGTCGGGGCTTGGGGGGAGAGGCCGAAGGGGACGACGGCGAGCAGCGACTGGGTGGTCGGGTCGGCGTCGTAGAGGCGCGGGGACAGGCGGCCGAGTGCGGCTAGGTGGCCTAGCCAGAAGTGTCGCTGGCGTTCTGAGGCGCAGAGGAAGAAATCGGCGCGTTCGAGCTGGGCGTCCAGGACTCGGGTGACGCCGGCCAGGTCGAGCGCGCGCTGGTCGTCGGGGGCGTCCTTGCCCTGCTCCAGCAGCTCCAGGTGCATCGGGTCGTAGACGTCCGCGACCACGATTTTGTTCTCGTGCTGCTTTTTCAGCGACGGGGCGAGTTCCAGTACGTGGCCCTGCAGGATCACGACGTCCGCCCATTCGATGGGGCCGTCGAGATCGCGGTGTTTGCCCGAGCTGACCCGGAAGGCCGCGGGCGGGGGCGAGACCAGGGGATTGGTGGTCATGAGGTGCACGTCGTGCTCGGCCGACAGCGTCGAGGCGATGTTCCACGCGCGGATCGCGGGGCCGGCCATGCGCTCGGTGATCGAATCGCCGGTCAGGACGAGGATCTTGCGACGCTGGCCGAAGACGTCCTTGATGCCGAACGCTTCGACCAGGATCTCGTGCGCGCGCAGGTAGTCCGGCAGCGGGTAGGCGGGCTCAAGTGCCTTGCGCAGCAACGGAAGCAGGTCGGCGTCGGTGCGCACGCGGGCGGTTTGCTCAATCGCCCGGGACTCGGCCAGCGAAGGCATCATTTCGACGAATCGGTCCACCGCCAGCACTCCGGCGAGAGCGGTGCGCGGGACCGCGACGTCGGAGGTGTCGACCGGGCCGACGCCCTTCTCCAGGTTCAGCTGCTCCGGGTCGATGCCGCCGCGTGCGGTCGCGCGGCGGACGGCCAGTGCGAGTGCGGCGGGCAGAGCGCGGGCGAGCGATTCGTCGGAGAGGTTTTTGTACAGCGCGGCCAGTGCGTTGCGTTCCAGCAGGAAGGTCTCGCGGCCGGTGTCGGGCGCGTCGACGGCGGACATGGTGCCGTGGTGGCGGTGGTAGGTGAGCGATTCCGGCACGTAGCGGACGCGCCAGCCGCGCAGGTTGAGGCGCCAGCCGAGGTCGACGTCCTCGTAGAACATGAAGAAGCGCTCGTCGAAACCGCCGAGCTCGGCGAAGACCGAGGCGCGCACGAACAGCGCCGAGCCGGTGCCGAAGAGGACGTCCTTGGCGACGTCGTGCTCGGCCTCGGGCACGTCGGCGAGCGGGCTGCCGGCGTGGCGCTTGTAGCCCATGCCGAACCAAGTCAGACCCGCGTCCACGAAGTCCGTGCCGGTGCCCTCCCAGTCGACGACCTTGCTCGCCACCGCGGCGACGGTCGGCTGCGCGCGCAGCTCGGCGACGGCCGCGGAGACCCACGCCGGAGCGGGGCGCGCGTCGTTGTTGAGGAAGCCGAGGACGGTGCCGTTCGCGTGCTGCGCGCCGAGGTTGCAGCCGCCGGCGAATCCGGTGTTGACCGGCGATTCGATGAGCCGGACGTCGGGAACCGCGGCGCGGATGCGGGCCGCGTCGTCGCCGCCGGAAGCGTTGTCGACGCAGATCAGCTCGACATTCGCGTAGTCCAGGTCGGCTCGCAGCGCCCGCAGGCAGGTGATGGTGTCGTCGGCGCCGCGGTAATTCACCACGATCACCGAGACGAGCGGTTGCGGGTCCCCCACTGCCAAGACGAGCTCCTCCGTCGAATTTCCGCCCAGCTTAAAGGCCAGCCCAGGCATCCCAGATCGCGCCTCGGCCCAGCGCCGAGATCCGGCTTACGCGACCGCGCTCCCGCAGCGTGCGGGGGAGCCGGAGAAAGATCTCCGCCAGTACGCGTAATCGCAGCGCTGGGTCGAAGTTCGCCGCGTCCGGACGGCGCCGGCGCAGCGGCAGCAAAGCGGTGATCGCGGCGAAGCGGGCCAGTTCGCGGAATGCGACTTTCGTAGGTGCGCAGCGCAGCAACATGAGCAACCGGTTGCGTTCGTTCCAGCGGTGAAATTGCGGTGAACCGGGCTTCGTGCTGGCTCCGTGCAGGTGCTGGACACGTGCCTTCGGCGCGGCGGCGACGTGCCATCCGGCCAGCCGAAGCCGCCACGCGGTGTCGGTGTCCTCGTAGTAACAGAAGAAACTCGCCGGGACCCCGCCGACCGCGCGCACGGCCTCTGTGCGCAGCAGCGCGGCGCCGCCGCAGAAGCCGAAGACCTCGTCGCTGGGTTCGGTGAGGTCGGCGCCGTGGCCGTCGGCGGTGAGGCGGACGCCGGTGGACTGGGTGCTGCCGTCGGGCAGTTCGAGCCGGGACGTCACGGCGGCGGCGAGCGGCTGGCTGTCGAGGGTGTCTTCGAGGACCGCGAGCCAGTCCGGTTCGGGAGCGGCGTCGTCGTTGAGCCAGGCGACCAGCGGGGTGTCGACGCGGCCGAGCGCGTGGGCCATCGCGCCGGCGTACCCGGTGTTCCGGCGGAGCCGGAGGACCTCCGGACGGCTCGGGTGCGCGGCCAGAATCGTTGCGGTGCCGTCGGTTGAGGCGTTGTCGACCACGAGTGTCCGATGTGGACGGTCCTGGGCGGCGAGCGCGTCGAGGCACGCGGCGAGGTGGTCTTCCCCACGCCAGGTCACCACGACGACGGTGGTGCCGGATTCCGCGCTGGTCACCTGGGAGAGAATAGCGGCGTGCCCGAACTGGTCGTGATCGCCGAGCAACTGCTCGCCCCCGTTCCGGGTGGCACCGGCCGGTACACCGCCGAACTGCTGCCCGCGCTCGCCCGCACCGCGCCGCCCGGCTGGACCGTGTCCAGCGTGGTCGCGCGGCACGCGGACGTCTCCGCGGCGCGGATCGAGGGCGTCGAAGGACCGCGCGTGCTGCCGCTGCCGCCGAGGGCGCTCGTCGCGCTGTGGCAGCTGGGCCTGCGCTGGTGGCCGGGCGGTGACGCGGTGCACGCGCCGACCCCGTTCGCGCCGCCCCGACCCCCGGCTGGGCGAACGCTGACCGTCACGGTGCATGACACCGTGCCGTGGACGCATCCGGAGACTTTGACCGCGCGAGGGGTCAGCTGGCACCGGTCGATGATCGCGCGGGCCGCGCGGCGGTCGTCCGGGCTGATCGTGCCGACCCGGGCGGTCGCCGACGAGCTGGCGGTGCTGCTGGACGTGGACGTTCCGGTTCGGGTCGTGCCGCACGGGGTGACCGTGCCGGAGGGGTCCGCTCAGCTGGATCTGCCGTCGCGCTACGTGCTGGCGGTCGGGACGATCGAACCGCGCAAGGGCATGGACGTGCTGGTCGACGCGGTGGCGCAGCTCGACGGCACGGACGAGGTCGGCGACGTCGGCCTGGTGCTCGCCGGCCAGCCCGGCTGGGGCGGCATCGACCCGGTGCGGCTGGCGGCCGACCGCGGCCTGAAATCGGTGCGGGTGCTGGGGAAGGTGACCGACGCGCAGCTGGCGACGGCGATGCGCGGCGCGAGCGTGCTGGCGATGCCGAGCCTCGCCGAGGGGTTCGGGCTGCCGCTGCTGGAAGCGATGGCGATCGGGGTGCCGGTGGTGCACACGGACGTCCCGGCGCTGGTGGAGGTGTCCAGCGGGGCGGGGCTGGTGGTGCCGCGCGGCGACGCGGACGCGCTGGCTCGGGCGCTGAAAGAGGTGCTGCTGTCGCCGGACAAGGCGGCGGAGCTGTCGAAGCTGGGCCGGGAGCGGGCGAGGACGTTCACCTGGCGAGCCGCGGCGGAGGCGGTGTGGGCCGCGCATCGGCGGTCGAGCTGAACGGTGCCGCGCGGCGACGCGGCGGAGGCCTCGAAGCTTCGTCGGCGGCGGCCTCGCGGTTAGGACAACGGCTGGGCGGCGGCAGTCGGACTGCCAGGTTCGGGCTGCGGCCGGTGCGCACGAATGTTCCGGAGCTGGTCGAAGCGCGCGGGTCGGGTGGTGGTTGGTGTGCCGTGAAGCGGCGCGGGCCGGGCGAGGCGTGGAGCTGGGCGGGCGTGTCGGCGGTCGAGCTGATTGGTGCCGGTCGTGGTTGGTGCCGCCCGGCGATGCGGGCCGGGCGGGGCGGTGGAGCTAGGTTGGCGCGTCGGTGGCCGAGCGGATCGGTGCGGTGGTGTTTGGTGCGCCGCGCGGCGATGCGGGCCGAATGAGACCGCGGAGCTGGGCGGGCGCGTCGGTGGTCGAGCGGACAGTCAGACAGAACTGCCGAGGTCACACGGTCGGGTGAACCCAGACGGGTGAGCGCAGGTGGGCGAGGGTGGATGCTCCCGGAGTTGGCGGCAGTTTGCCGGTTCCTGACCTGTGCGGTGGGTGATCGCCGTACGCTGCACTCGTGACCGGTGATCCCCGTGTGCTGATCGACGCGACCGCGGTGCCCGCGGATCGGGGCGGGGTCGGCCGATACGTGGACTCGCTCGTCGGCGCACTCGACCAGGACGGGGCCCGGCTGACGGTGGTCTGCCAGCCGCGCGACCTGCCGCTCTACGACCAGCTCGCGCCCAGTTCCCGGATCGTCGCCGCGTCGCCCGCGACCTCGACGCGCACTGCTCGGCTGACCTGGGAACAGGCCACCCTGCCGCGCCTTGTGCGCCGGCTCGCCGCCGACGTCGTGCACTCGCCGCACTACACGATGCCGCTCGGCAGCGGGGCCGCTTCGGTGGTCACGCTGCACGACGCGACGTTCTTCACCGACGCCGTCCTGCACTCGTCGGTGAAGGCCCGTTTCTTCCGCGCTTGGACCACCACGGCGCTGCGCCGGGCGACACTCTGCGTAGTCCCCAGTCACGCGACAGCGGTAGAGCTGGCTCGGGTGAGCCCGGTGCGGCGGGCCGAGATGGAGATCATCCATCACGGCGTCGACAGCGAACGGTTTCATCCGCCGTCCCCGGAGGAGATCGCGGCGGCGCGGAAGGCGGTCGGGCTCGGCGCGACGCCGTATGTCGCCTTCCTCGGGGCGCTCGAACCGCGGAAAAACGTGCCCGCGCTGATCCGCGGTTACGCCCGCGCGGTCGCCGGGCAGCGAGACGCACCGGCGCTCGTGCTCGCCGGGCAGCCCGGCTGGGACACCCAGGTGGAGCGCGCGCTGGACGCGGTGCCGCACCGGCTTCGGGTGATCCGCGCCGGGTACCTGCCGTTCGGCACGCTCGCCGGATTCCTTGGCGGAGCGGAACTTGTGGCTTATCCGAGCCTCGGCGAAGGCTTCGGACTGCCGGTTCTCGAGGCGATGGCCTGCGGTGCCGCGGTACTGACCACGCGTCGGCTGTCGCTGCCGGAGGTCGGTGGGGACGCGGTGGCGTACTGCGGCGTCGGTGCGGGAGACGTCGCCGCGGCGTTGACGGAATTGCTAGCCGATCCGTCGCGCCGCTCGGTGCTCGCTTCCGCGGCGCAGCGGCGCGCCAAGGAATTCTCGTGGACGACAACGGCGGATCGGCACCGCGAGGCTTACGGAAAAGCCTGGCACCAGCATTTGCGCAATCGTTAACGGAGGCGGTAAAGGGCTTCCGCGTTGGCGTGCGCGATCTTTTCCCGGTCTTCCTGGTTCGGCAATTGCTCCAGGAATTCCGTGACGGCTGCGGCCTGTATCTGATGGAACGGGTAATCGCCGGACAGCAGGATCCGGTCGGCGGTCGTGTATTCGAGTGCGTTGCGCAGCATTCGCGGGACGAGCATTCCGCTCGTCGCCAGGTGAATGTTCGTGCGGAAATACTCGGAGACGCGGCGTTCGAGATGCGGGGCCGTGTGCGACAGGCTGTCGATGCGGTCGAGTGCGAACAGGACAACCTCGCCCCAGTGGCCGAGGACGACCTGCAGCTCCGGGTGGCGGTCGAAGGTTCCGCGCAGGATCAGCCGGATGACGGCGAGCCCGGCCTCGTAGTGCCAGCCGAGGCCGTAGGTGGCCAGCCCGAGGTCGAGTTCGGGGCTGAACCCGCTGTAGGAAGCCCGGCGCACTGACTCCACCGGGATCTGCGGGTGGACGAAGACCGGCCGTCCGAGTGCGGCAGCCGCGCCGAGCAACTGGTCGTACGCAGGATCGTCGAGGGGGCGATCGCCGCTGCGGCCGTACGACATGATTCCGACGTGCGCCGGGTCGTTCGCGGTCCGTTGCAACTCGGCGAGGGCCGCGGCTGGATCGGACATCGGCAGCGTCGTCATGGCGCGGAAGCGATCGGGATGCTTCGCGACGGCCTCGCTGGCGAGATCGTTCGCCTGGCGGCTCAGCTCGATGCCGTGCGGCGGCGGGCATCCGTGCGTCCCCGGCGGCGCGATCGAGAGCACTTGGACGTCGATGCCCGCGTCGTCCATCCACGCGACGCGCTGGTCGCCGATGTCGAGCAGGCGTTCCGTGAGATCGCCCCGGTCGTTGTGGGCGACGCTCGGATCGCCGGATTCGGTGCGCAGCATCCGGTCGATGCCAGGGGTGGTCCAGTGCTCCTCGATCGCGACGGTTTTCATCGGCCTCCTCATGAGGGCTGGTGCTTTCGAGATTACCAGTTTTCGGTTAACCGGCCTTCGGCGTTGTGCGGACGTGGTGCGCGATAGCGACCGCGACTCCGCTTGCGACGAAGAATGCGGTTACCGCCGGATTCATGGATTTAGACAAACTGGGCGCGCTTTCCGGACTTAACGCCCAGAGTGCGAGGACTCCGAGATAGACAGCGGCCAGCCCGGCGGACCACCAGCGCAGAGCGCGCGGCTGCGAATTGCGCAGGCTGGAGGCGACGAGCGCGATCAGCGGGAGGCCGGAGAGCAACGCGAACTGTCCGAGGACGAGCGCGGGAACGGACCAGGCGGTGATCAGGATGGGCAGCGAGGCGCGAGATGCGGTCATGACGGTTCTCCTTCGCGGGGCCTGCGTTCAGTGGCGGCAGTGGGCTTCGGCGGCGGTCTTCAGGTCGGCGAGCCAGAGGTCCAGCCCCGGGGCCAGGTACTTGATCGCGGTGGCCGGGTCGGCCTCGATCTGCGACCCGGTCCAGCTTTCTTCGGTGCGCACGATGACTCCGCCGCGCACCGGGACGAAGTTCCAGACGTGCGTTCCCTTGTCGATCCGCAGGCCCTGGCCGATCGCGGGGCCGGACCAGCGGATGCACTGGCCGGGCTTGACCTGGTGGACGGTCGACGTGATGACCAGCGTGGTGGCGGGCGTCGACGGTGTGGCCGGGGCGGGCGTGGTCCAGCGGAACTGCGAACCGGGGTGCAGCTTGCCCGGGTCGAGGCGCTTCATGCTCGTGACCGGCTTCTGCCAGCGCGGCCAGCTTTCGACGTTGGTGTGCAGCCGCCACACGGTGCTCAGCGGGGCCTTGATGAAGGTTTCCGCGCGGTGGTGGAGCTGGGCTGTCCGGTCGATGCCTTTGCCTTGGCAGGTAAGGGAATCCGGGTGCGCGGTGGCGGCTTGGGCGGGCGCGGCGCCCAGCAGTCCGGCGGCGATCGGAAGGGCGAGGAGGGCGGCGCGCAGGCGACGGGCGGTGTCCGACATGGTGAACTCCCTTAGTGGCAGTTAATAGCATTAACTCTGGTGAAGACCGTACAAGCTCGCCATCGTGAACGTCAATAGCGGAAGTGAAGGGGCTTAACTACACTGGGCGGACAGGAGCGAAGGGGAACGGCCGATGACCGAACAGGCACCGCGGGAGCGCTACCGCGAGCAGGTGCGCGGGGAGATCAAGCAGCACGCGCGGAACCAGATCGCCGAGGCGGGGCTGCCCGCGCTGTCGCTGACCGCGATTGCCAAGCAGATGAGCATGACCGTGCCCGCGCTGTACCGGTACTACCGCGGCCGGGACGAGCTGATCACCGCGCTGATCCGGGACGCGTTCCGGAGCCTCGCCGACACCGTCCGGGCGGCCGCGGACTCCGGGGCGGACCTGCTGGCCCTCGCCCACGTCATCCGGGACTGGGCCAAGGCCGACCCGCAGCGCTACTTCCTCATCTACGGCACGCCGGTGCCCGGCTACCACGCGCCGCCGGACACCACGGCGATCTCCAACGAGGTCATGGAAGTCCTGATCCAGGCGAACTCGGCGCTGGGCGAACCGGAGTCGGCGACGACGTTCCACGTGCACCTGGAAACCCATCGCGAGTGGGTGGACAGCGACACCGTCGGCACCGGCGCGGTGCGGCGCGCGCTGTCCTTCTGGACCCGCTTGCACGGCGTGCTGTCGCTCGAACTGGCCGGCCACTTCACCGGGATGAAGTTCGACCCGGCCCTGCTGATCGACGACGAACTGGCCGAGCTGAAAGCGTAAGCGGAAGTGACTGCGGGTGACCGGGTCGGTGGGCTGACGTAGCCGTCCGTGAGCAGTGGACAATGGCGCGGTGACTGAGCAGCGCACGTATGGTGACCGCGTCGGCGTCGTGACCGTGACCTACTTCCCCGGCGAAACGCTCGAGAAGTTCCTCGACACGCTCGACAAGGCGACTGACCGCGACGTCCACGTCGTCGTCGCCGACAACGCGTCCACCGACGGCGCTCCGGAAAAGGCCGCCGAACGCGAGAACGTGACGCTCGTCAGCATCGGCGAGAACGTCGGCTACGGGACGGCCGCCAACCGCGGCGTCGCGGCGCTCGACGACAGCTACGGCTGGGTCGTCGTGGTCAACCCGGACCTCGAATGGGAGCCGGGCTCGCTCGACGCGCTGATCGAGGTCGCCGGCCGCTGGCCGCGCGGGGCCGCGTTCGGGCCGCTGATCCACGACCTCGACGGGACCGTCTACCCGTCCGCGCGACTGCTGCCGTCGTTCGGGCGCGGGATCGGGCACGCGGTGTTCAGCAAGGTCTGGCCGGGCAACCCGTGGACCCGCGAATACCGCCAGGAGAACGCCGCGCCGACCGAGCGCACGTCCGGCTGGCTGTCCGGCTCCTGCCAGCTCTTCCGGCGCGAGGCGTTCGACTCCGTCGGCGGCTTCGACACCCGCTACTTCATGTACTTCGAGGACGTCGACCTCGGCGACCGGCTCGCGAAGGCGGGCTGGCAGAACGTCTACGCCCCGTCGTCGAGCGTGATGCACATCGGCGGCCACTCGACGGCGCGCGCGTCGGCGAAGATGCTGCGCGCCCATCACGCGAGCGCCTACCGCTACCTCGCCGACCGGCACCAGGGGTTGCTGTGGAAGCCGGTGCTGGCGGCGGTGAAGCTCGGGCTGGCGTTGCGGGTGAAGCTGGAAACCCGCAAGGGCTGACGGCTGCGGGGTCCGCAAGGGCTGCGAGTCCGCAAAGGACAGCAGGGCAACCGGCGTGCCTTCTCGGGCGTCCGGATGCTCAACAGCCGCAACACTTTGCGGTCGTAAAGATCGCTCGCGGGAGACGCGACCTCCCGCACGGGGCATCTCCCCGGGCAATCCGGGCAACCCGGGCCGGGGGAGACCCCGCGAGGATCACAGCCCGTCGAGCCGCCGGGACAGATTGGACCGTCCGCTGTTCTGCTTGACCGTCGGGACCAGACCGGTCATCTCTTCCTCGGCCGGCTCCTTCAGCGGGCTCGCCACCGGCTTCGCCTGCGGGCGCGGGACCAGCGGCGTCGTCGTCTGCGGACCGGCCGGGCTCGGCACCGTCGGCTGCGGCAGGGTGTTCTGCGGGCCCGGGATCTCGAGCGGCCGCGTCGGCGTCGGCTGGGCCAGCGGATGCGGCGACGGCTGCGTGCGCGAGCCGCCTGCCAGCGGATGGTCGTTTTCTTCGATCAGCGACGCGGGCAGCTGCGTCGTGGTGTCGGGGTCCAGCCCGGAGACCACCGCTCTGGAGATCTGCTGGGTGCTGGAGGAATCCATCGGAGACGTCATGTTGTCCGGCGTCACCACGAAGGCGCCGCGGGATCGTGCGCGTGCGAGCAAAGCGTCCGCGCGATCGCGGGGGTCCATTCCCCTCGGCCTCCCGACTGACCCGGGGCCTCTGGGGAAAGGCCCGCCTGTTTCCTGTCTAGGGTAGGCCCTCGGGGCCCGCGCCGCCCACGTTTCCCGCGGCTTGTCGCTCAGCGGTGCGTGATACAAAGGAGATTTCTGTGACGTCCGAGGTCGAGGTCGACGCCGTCGTACTGGTCGGCGGCCAGGGCACGCGGCTGCGCCCGCTCACGCTGTCCGCGCCGAAGCCGATGCTGCCGACGGCGGGCACGCCGTACCTGAGCCACCTGTTCTCCCGCATCCGCGCGGCCGGCATCCGGCACGTGGTGCTCGGCACGTCGTACCGGGCCGAGGTGTTCGAGGAGTACTTCGGCGACGGGTCCGCGCACGGCCTGGAACTCGAGTACGTAGTGGAGGACGAGCCGCTCGACACCGGCGGCGCCATCCGCAACGTCTACGACCGGCTGCGCGCCGACCACGCGATCGTCTTCAACGGCGACATCCTCTCCGGGGCCGATCTCCACGCTCAGCTGCGCACCCACCTCGACTCCGGCGCGGACGTCACCCTTCATCTGCAGCGCGTCCCCGACCCGAGCCGCTTCGGCTCGGTGCCGACTGATTCCGATGGGCGCGTCACGGCTTTCCTGGAGAAGACGCCGAACCCGCCGACGGACCAGATCAACGCCGGCTGTTACGTCTTCCGCCGTCCGGTGATCGAGACCATTCCGACCGGGCGGCGAGTGTCGGTCGAGCGCGAGACGTTCCCCGGGCTTCTCGAAAATGGCGCGCATCTGCACGGATTTGTCGACTCTTCGTACTGGCTCGACGTCGGCACCCCGGAAGCGTTTGTCCGCGGCAGCGCCGATCTGGTTCGCGGCGTCGCGCCGACCTCTGCGCTGGCCGGGCCGACTGGCGATTCTCTCGTGCTGGACGCGGCTTCCGTCTTTACCGGAGCGAAGCTCACCGACGGGACGACGATCGGCGCGCGAGCCATTGTCGGCAAGGACGCGACGGTATCCGGCTCGGTCGTGTTCGACGACGCGGTGATCGGTCCGGACGCGATTGTGGAGAATTCGGTGCTGGGCCGCGGAGCTCAGGTCGGCGAGGGCGCGGTGCTGCGCGGCGTGGTGCTCGGCGACGGCGCGTCGGTGGGGGCCGGCTGCGAACTGCTGGACGGCGTGCGGATCTGGCCCGGCGTTTCGGTGCCGGACGGCGGCATCCGGTTTTCGAGCGACGCGTGATGGAGTGGCGTCCGGGGTTTCCGGTGGATCTGGCGCAGGTGCTGGGTCCGCTGAGCCGTGGGCGCGGTTCGCTGAACTTCCGGCGCGACCGCGGTGTCTGGTGGCTGGCCGCGAACACGCCCGGCGGCAAGGGAACGCTGGCGCTGCTGCACCGGCCGGACGGGGTCGTCGAGGCCGAGGCTTGGGGCGACGGCGCGGATTTCCTGCTTGACGGCGTACCCGCGCTGCTGGGCGCGGACGATGACGACACCGGATTCGTCGCGCACCACGACGTGATCGCCGAAGGCCGTCGCAACGCGCCCGGGCTGCGGCTCGGCTCGACCGGGCGGGTGTGGGACGCACTGGTGCTGGCGATCCTCGAACAGAAAGTGAGCGGCAAGGAAGCGATCCGGTCGTGGGCGGAGCTGTGCCGATGGTTCGGCACGCGCGCGCCCGGTCCGGGTCCGGATTTCCTGCGGGTGCCGCCGGATCCAGTCGCCATTCGGTCCATTGTGGACTGGAACTGGCACAAGATCGGCGTGGACCTCAAGCGCCGCACGGCCTTGATCGAGGCGGCCCGGGTGGCCCCGCGGCTGGAGGAAGCGGTGCGGCTGCGCGGGATCGAGGGACGCGCGTGGCTGCGGAAGGTGCGAGGCATCGGCGTGTGGACGGCGGCGGAGATCGCCCAGCGCGCGTGGGGCGACCCGGACGCGGTCAGTTTCGGCGACTACAACATCCCGTCGATGGTCGGGCACACGCTGCTCGGGCGGAAGATCGACGACGAGGAGATGGCGCAGGTGCTCGCGCCGTACGCCCCGCAACGGCAGCGCGCGATCCGGTACCTGGGGGCGGCTGGGGCTCGGAAGCCGAGGTTCGGGCCGCGGATTGAGCTGCGGGATTACCGGGCGATGTAGCTCGGCGCGATGGGTGCGGAGGTTGAGGTTCCGACTGCGGGGCTTCTAGGCGACGCTAGTCAGCGCGGCGGGTACGGGCCGGGCTGCTGACCGGGTCCCTGCGGCGGGTATTGGGTGCCGGGCTGGGGCGGTTGCGGGGCGTTCGGGTACTGCGGGCCGGGCGGCGGGTAGCCGGGCTGGCCGGGGTAGTTCTGCGTGGGATAACCGGGCTGTTGGGGGCCGGGCGCGGGGTAGCCGGGCTGGCCGGGCGGCGGATAGCCCTGCTGCGGCGGGAAGTAACCCGGCGGCGGGCCTTGCTTCCGCCGGGACGAGGCCCGCGCCATCACCACGATCACGGCCACCACCCCAGCCAGCAGCATCAAGACGATGAGGTGCCAAGGCTGCACAGCCATGATGAAGATCCTCCCCTGGGCGAGGGTCCATCGTAGGCCGCTCAGCTGGGTTCGCGCACCGGAATGGATCAGCCCTGCGGGGGCTGCTGCGGCGGGTACTGCTGACCGGGCTGCGGCGGATACTGCTGCTGCGGGTACTGGCCCTGCGGCGGGAACTGCTGCGGAGCACCCGGCTGCGGCGGGTACTGGCCTTGCGGCTGCTGCCCGTACGGAGGCTGTCCCGGATACTGCCCCGGCCCAGCCTGCGGTGGCTGCGGTGGCTGCTTAGGCCGCCCCACCGTGAATTTCAGGATCAGTACGACCACCAGCAGCAGGATCAGCGCGCCCGGCAGGACGAAGTTCAGCATGGGCTTCCCAATCGGGTCGGGCACGGACAAAACCAGATGCTAATTCCTCGCCGCGGTCAGCGCAGGGCAGCCGCCGCGATCGCCACGCCTTGTTCGGCCGACAAGCCCAATCCCCGGATGACCTCGGCGTACGTGGCCGCCGCGGCTTGGGCTCGCGACAGCGTCTCGTCGCCGGTCGCGCCGACGAAAGTGCCTGCTCTGCCTCGGGTTTCCAGCAGACCGGCTTCCTCGAGCTCGCGGTACGCGCGCGCCACCGTGTTCGGCGCGATGCCCAGGTCCGCGGCCAGTCCGCGCACCGTCGGGAGTTTCGCGCCGACCGCCAGGGTGCCGTCGTTGATCTGGTTCGCCAGCGACGTCCGGACCTGTTCGAACGGCGGGACGGGCGAAGCCGGGTCGTAGCTGATGCTCATCGTTGCCGCCGTTTCCTCCGGATGCTCACCACAATGCCCAGCGCCAGCAGCGCGAACGCCACCGCGAAGCCGATCAGCACCACCCATCCGCTGATCGCGACGCCGGTGTCGCCCGGATGCAGATGCGGTCGCGCCAGGTCCATGCGCCCAGGTTAACGGGCCGCGGCGATCAGTTCGGCCAGATCTTCCGAACCCGCGGGCAGCGCGTCCACCGGCCACCAGCGCAGATCGTCGGATTCCTCGCTGCGCACGGGTTCCGCGCCGGGCGGGGCGTGCACGGCGTACCGGACGTCGAAATGCCGCGTGGGGACGCCGAGCGAGCAGGTGATCGGATGGACGTCCAGATGCACCGGCGTTTCGCCGATCACCAGGCCGCTCATGCCGGATTCCTCGGTCGCCTCGCGCAGGGCGGCTTCGGACAGCGACGCGTCCGACGGTTCGCAGTGCCCGCCGAGTTGCAGCCAGCGGCCGACGCGCGGGTGCAGAGTGAGCAGGACCTGCGTGCCGGTCGAGTCGAGGACCACCGCGGACGCGGTCAGGTGCCCGGCCTCGCAGGAACGCTGGCAAGTGTCCGGACGCGACGCCAGGAAGCCGAGAAACGCTTGTCGCAGCGACTCTTGTGCCGAGGAAGAGGGTTTCCACTCGGTCAGCGCGGCGACGGCGGATTCGTGCAGGGTCATCGTTCGATCAGCCAATCGCCGGTGGTGAGCGGTCCGCGCGGGGGAGCGGGTTCGGCCGGGTGCCCGACGGCGACCGCGCCGAGCGGCTGCCACTGGTCGTCGAGGTCCAAAGTGGACCGGACCAGGTCGGCGGCGAAGATGGTCGAGCCGATCCAGCAGGATCCCAGGTCTTCGGCGGCCAGCGCGACCAGCAGACCCTGCACGGCGGCACCGGCGGCGACGGTGAACATGGTGCGCTCGTGCCGGTTTCGCCGGTCGTCGCGGTAGGTATGCGCGCCTTCGGGCAGCAGGAACGGGATCACCAGTTCCGGCGCGCGGTAGAGAATGTCGCCGCGGGACAGGCGTTTCGCGATCTGTTCGGGAGTGAAACCGTCGCTGGTCAGGTCGGCTTCCCAGGAGGAGCGCATCGCGTCGAGGAGCTTGCGGCGCAGGCCTTCGTCGCGCAGCCAGATGAATCGCACCGGGTGCGTGTGGTGCGGCGCGGGCGCGGTGAGCGCGGCGGCGACGGCGCGCCGCATGGCTTCGGGATCCACCGGGTCGTCACTGAACTGCCGGACGGAACGCCGGTGCGGCACCGCTTCCCGGCGGCCCTGCGCGATGGATTCGTTGGTGCCCAACCGAAAAAGGTCGGTTTCGATCGGGCGGATCAGGGTGCGCGCGGTGGAGCCGTCGTCGTGGATCTGCAGCCCGCGCACGACCGCCACCGGCAACCCGCCGAGCTTGCCCTTCACCAGATCCGCGGCGGCGGCGATCTCGTCCGCGACCGCGATTTCCGTGACAGCCAGCTCGTTGCCCTGCGAATCGACCTGTCCGGCGTACCCGTGCAGCACGCGCAGGCCGGACGCGCCGATCGCGGCGTCCGTCTGGCCGACTCGCCAGGCGCGGCCCATGGTGTCGGTGACGACCACGGCCACCTCGACGCCCAGCCGCTCCCGCAAACCGTTGCGCAAAGCCAAAGCGGACGCATCCGGGTCCGCGGGCAGCAACGCCACTTCGTCGCCGCGCACGTTCGACGCGTCGATCCCGGCGGCCGCCTGCACGATGCCCAGCTGGTTTTCGGTGATCAGCGTGCGCGCGATCCGGGCGACCACCCGCACCGATTCTTCCTCGACCAGCTTGCGCCGGGCGGCGTCGCGCTCCTCGGGGTCGCTCGGCACGCGCACCAGGCGGCCCTCGATCTTCGAGAAAGCCTTGCTGGTCACCACGACCACGTCGCCGGACCGCAGCCACGGCGCGGCGGACACGATCGCGCCGGTCAGGTCGTCGCCAGGACGGAACTCCGGCAACCCCGGGACCGGCAGGATCTCGATCTTCTGGGAAGCATGGTCAGTCAAGAGAGACTCCCGCTACGTCGAGCGCCGCGCGGACCATGTCCGCCGTCGCGTCCGCATCGGACATCAGCAGCGGCACCGCGCGCACGTCCACCCCGGGCACCGTGACCTCGTCATCCTCCGGCGCGACGAGCCAGCCGTCGAGCACGCCGCCCTCGCTTCGCGCGCCGTAATGCCGGCCGACCGCCTCCGCGGAGGTCTCCACGCCGATCGCGGTGAGGCACGCGTCGGCCATGCCGCGCAATGCTTTCCCGCCGATGATCGGCGACACCCCGACGACCTTCGCGCGGGATTTCCGCAGCGCGTCGCGCACCCCGGGCACCCCGAGCGTCGTGCCGACCGACACGACCGGGTTCGACGGCGCGAACAGCACGACGTCCGCCTCGGCCAGCGCCGCCAGCACGCCGGGGCCGGGCTTGGCCTCGTCGTTGCCGACCGCGACGATCGAATGCGCGGGCACACCGGCCCGGTAGCGCACCCACCACTCCTGGAAGTGCACGGCCTTCTGCTGGTCCGGCTGCTCCGGGTCGTCGATCACGACGTGCGTCTCGACCCGGTCGTCCGACATCGGCAGCAGCCGCACGCCGGGCTGCCAGCGGTCGCACAGCGCCTCGGTGACCTGGGACAGCGGATAGCCCGCGCGAAGCATCCGCGACCGGATCAGGTGCGTGGCGATGTCCTTGTCGCCGAGCCCGAACCAGGTCGGCTCCGCGCCGTAGGCGGCGAGTTCCTCCTTGACCGTCCAGGTCTCGCCCGCGTGGCCCCAGCCGCGTTCGGTATCGATGCCGCCGCCGAGGGTGTACATGCAGGTGTCGAGATCCGGGCAGATGCGCAGGCCGTGCATCCACACGTCGTCGCCGGTGTTGACCAGCGCGGTGATCTCGTGCGGAGATTCGGCTGACCCTTCCGAGCCGATCGCGGGAAGTCCGAGTGCGGTTTTGACCCCGAGCAGGAAGCGGGCGCCGCCCACCCCGCCAACCAGTACGACGATCTTCACGACTGGCGATCCTCGCACGTCCGCGGCGCCGGGCCCCAGTACCGGTACCTGTGGTGCTCCGAACAGCCCAGCGAGGAATACAACGCGAGCGCGCCAGTGTTGCTCACCGCCACTTGCAGGACCCACTTGTCGGCACCGTGCGCGCGGCCCCAGTCCGCGAGCGCGTGCAGCACCGTCGTGGCCAGGCCGCGGCGGCGAAACGCCGGCGCGACCGCGAGCCGGGAGACGTGCAGCCAGTCGTCCACGATCGCGCCGCGCACCGCTCCCGCGGTGATTCCGTCGGCCAGCACGACGCCGTAGCCGACCTTTCCGGTGGTCACGACGTGCCGCTGGGCGGAACCCGGCTCCCTGGTGTTCTCGGCCAACTCCCACCATTCCGGCGTCGCCTGGTCGAGGACCTCGGCGCCGGGCGAAGGCGCGGACGGCAGCGGACCGGTCAGTACCGACACCTGGTGCCCGGCGGCGTGCTCGACCTGCTCGCGCCAGCCCGCCGCGGCCACCGCGCGCTCCAGATCGCTGTCTTCCAGCACCTGAACCGCGGGCGGAATGCCGCGGGCGTGGGCGAAGTCACACACGGCCTCGAGCGCGTCCGGGAGCGGACGGCCGGGGTCGCCGACGGCGAGTGTGCTGTTCGCGCGCCCGGTGAAGCCGTCCGCCCAGCGCAAAGTCCATTGTCCGAGCGGCTCCTCGACCACCGCCGGCCATGCTTTCGCGCACACGATTTCGAGCTTTTCCCGGGAGTTCACGGTTAGATTGTGACGGAGAGAGCTGTCCCGTTCCGCAGGAGAACCCATGAGCTACGCGCGCAAGGACGACCGGCACAACGACGAGCTTGTCGACGAGATCGCCGATGGCTTCAAGCGGACTCTCGAAGAAAAACGCGAGGACGGCAAGCCCGCCGGCCCCGCGTTCACGATTACCGGCGATGCCCGGAACGCGCCGAAACCGCGTCGCCGGGACCGCTGAGCGGCGCGGATCCGCCCCGTTTCCAGGGGTGGGATAAGGGTCGCCTAACCACCACCGGGGGCCGGGGAAGCGCGTAATGTCCGCACCGACCGGCCCAGCAGGAGAAGCCAGGAGTACGCAGTGACCTACGTGATCGCCGAGCCCTGCGTCGACGTGCTCGACAAGGCGTGTATCGACGAGTGCCCCGTGGACTGCATCTACGAGGGCGAGCGGATGTTGTACATCCACCCGGACGAGTGCGTCGACTGCGGCGCCTGCGAGCCGGTCTGCCCGGTCGAGGCCATCTACTACGAGGACGACGTCCCGGACAACTGGTCCGACTACACCAAGGCGAACGTCGACTTCTTCAATGAGCTGGGCTCGCCCGGCGGCGCCTCCAAGGTCGGCAAGACCGCGCACGACCCGGGGTTCATCAAGGCTCTGCCCCCGCAGGGCGAATGACCCGGCTGCCCGACTTCCCCTGGGATTCGCTCGCCGAGGTCAAGGCCCGCGCGCAGGCGCATCCCGGGGGCATCGTCGACCTCTCCGTCGGCACGCCCGTCGACCCGGTGCCGGACTCGATCCGCGCCGCGCTCGCGTCCGTGTCGGAGATCCCCGGCTACCCGACCACGCACGGCACGCCTGAGCTGCGCGAAGCGGCCGTCACGGCGTTGCAGCGGCGGTATGGGATCACCGGCGTCGAACCGGACGCGGTGCTGCCGACGATCGGCTCGAAAGAGGCCGTGGCCTGGCTGCCGCGGCTGCTCGGCTTCGGACCGGGCGACGTGGTGGTCATCCCGGAGCTGGCGTACCCGACGTACGAGGTCGGCGCGCTGCTCGCGGGCACCGAGGTGGTGCGCGCGGACGGGCTGACCCAGCTCGGCCCGCGCCGCCCGGCGATGATCTGGCTGAACTCGCCGTCGAACCCGACTGGCCGCGTGCTGGGCGTCGACCACCTGCGCAAGGTGGTCGAATGGGCGCGCGACCGCGGCACTGTCGTGGTGTCCGACGAGTGCTACCTCTCGCTCGGCTGGGAGGCGGAACCGCTGTCGGTGCTGCATCCGTCCGTCCACGGTGGACAGACGGACGGCCTGCTCGCGGTGCATTCGCTGTCCAAGTCGGCGAACCTCGCCAGCTACCGCGCCGGGTTCGTGGCCGGTGACCCTGCGCTGGTGAAGACCCTGCTGGAGGTGCGCAAGCACGCCGGCATGATCGTGCCGCGTCCGGTGCAGCAGGCGATGGTGGCCGCGCTGACCGACGACGAAGCCCTTGCCGGACAACGCGAACGCTACCGCGCGCGTCGCGTCGTGCTGCGGAAGGCGTTGCAGGACAGCGGGTTTGAGATCACGTACTCCGAGGCTGGGCTGTATCTCTGGGCCACGCGCGGGGAATCCGCGCAGGCCACGGTGGAATGGCTTGCCGAGCGCGGGATTCTGGTCGCGCCGGGGACGTTCTACGGGCCTGCGGGACGCGACCATGTGCGGGTCGCGCTGACGTCCACGGACGAGCGCATCGAGGCGGCTGCGGAGCGGCTCGCGCAGGGCTAACCGCCTCTCGCCCCGTCGACGGGCCGGAGCGCGATCCCGAGGTACGTGAGGGGAACCCTGAGGGAATCTGATTCCCTCAGGGTTCCCCTCACGTACTTTCGCGGCAGCCGAGTCATGCAGCCCCTCGTCAGCCGGTTCAGTAGTCGCGGCCGGTGAAGCCGCGGTACACAAACCGCGTCAGTGCCTCGATGGCTTCCTCGTCCGACGGCTGATCCCAGCCCGCGGGTGGCGGGGTCAGCAGCCACATCTGCGCGAAGTTGTCGATCAGCTGGTACATCATCGCGATGGTCAGCTGGGTGTTCGCCGGGAGCCGCAAGCCGGCCGCGGTGACGTGTTCGAGGTGGCTCTCGACGTCTGAGGCTTGAGTGGCGCCGAAATTCGCGTACGTGGCGGCGAAGTCGTCGTTCACCATCGCCGCCTGGCGCAGCGCGAGCATCGTGGGCGCGTTGGCGCGGTAGAAGTCCCAGTACTGCCGCACGTGCCAGCGGACCGCGGCGGGATCGCTGAAATCGGCCAGATGGTCTTCGGCCATGGCCTGCTGGTCGCTGTCCTCCGCCAGGTCGGCCAGCAGCGCGACCAGCAGTTCTTCCTTGCTCGCGAAGTGGTTGTAGAACGACCCGGCGGCGCGGCCCGCTTCCTTGGTGATGTCGGTGATCTTCGTGTTCAGGTAGCCCTTGGCCGCGAACACGCGCTTGGCCGCTTCCTTCAGCGCCGTTTCCGTTTCGGCGGCTTTGTCCTTGCGGCTCGTCGCCGTCATCCGGCACCTCCCTTGACGCGAACGCTATCAGCGGGCATTCTGAATCTAGATTCACTGAATGTAAATTCACCGAGAGGGGCGAGGGACATGACGGTGCTGGTGGCGGGAGCGGGGCCGACCGGGCTCACGCTGGCGATCGAGCTGGCGCGGCGCGGGGTCGGCGTGCGGATCGTGGACAAGGCGGAGCAGTACTTCGCCGGTTCGCGCGGCGACGGGCTGCAGCCGCGCACGATGGAGGTTTTCGAGGATCTCGGCGTGCTGGACGCGGTGCTCGCCGCGGGTGCGCCGCCGTATCCGATGAAGGTGTACCTCGACGGGAAGTTCGCCATGGTGCGGCGGATGGCCGAGCCGGTCGAGCCGACGCCCGCGGTGCCGTATCCGAACGCCTGGTTCCTCGGCCAGTCGCAGACCGAGGGGATCCTGCGGGACCGGCTGGCCGAGTTCGGCGTGCGGGTGGAGCTGAACACCGCGCTGACCGGCTTCACGCAGGACGACGAGGGTGTCACCGCCGAGCTGTCGACCGGGGAGACGGTGCGGGCGGAGTACCTGGTCGGTGCGGACGGCGGGAAGAGCTTCGTGCGCAAGGCGCTGGGGATCGCCTTCGAGGGGACCACCGACGAGTCGATCCGGCTGCTGCTGGGCGACGTCTCGGCGGAGGGGCTCGACCACGACTCGGGGTATTGGTTCGCGGCGGCGGACGAGCCGATGTCCGGCGTGGCCTTCACGCCGCTCGCGGGGACGCCGCACTTCCAGTTCTCCTCGCCGCTCGGCGACGGCGACGCGGAGGCTTCGTTGAGCGCGTTGCAGGCGCACCTGGACCGCGTGTCCGGCGGCGGGATCCGACTGCTCGACTTGGCGTGGTCCACGGTGTGGCGGCCGAACATCCGGCTGGCCGCGGCGTTCCGGCAGGGCCGCGTGTTCCTTGCGGGGGACGCCGCGCACGTGCACCCGCCGACGGGCGGGCAGGGGCTGAACACCGGGGTGCAGGACGCGTACAACCTCGCCTGGAAGCTTGCCGACGGATCACCTGAGCTGCTGGACAGCTACGAGGCGGAACGGCGTGCGGTCGCGGCGCGGGTGCTGGGGGTGAGCAGTGCGTTGCTGAAGAAGTACAAGGATGGTTCCGAGGACGCGCACAAACGCGGGCCGGAGACGCAGCAGCTTGACTTGACCTATCGGGGTGGACCGCTGTCGCCGGTGGGTACGGGTGCGTTGCGACCGGGGGATCGGGCGCCGGATGCGCCGCTTGTCGACGGGAATGGCAAGGGGGTGCGGCTGTTCGAGTTGTTCCAGGGTCCACATGCGACCGAGCTGGTGTTCGGCGAGGGGGAACTGGGGACGGAGCATCCGGCGTATCGGATTTTGCCGCAGGGGTCTACGGGGGAATTCGTTGATGTCGGCGGGCATGCTTATGCGGCTTATGAAGGGGTGCCGGGGAAGCGGGTGTTGGTGCGGCCGGATGGGTATGTGTGGTCGGTTAAGTGACCGCGTGCTCGGCTTTTTCGATGCGGTGCCACACATCGAGCCACGCGGCGCGGGCTCGGGCGCGTTTGGCCAGCTCGTGTTCGACGATCCGGCCAGCGACGAAGCCCATCTCCGCATCCGCGTTGGCCAGCGCGCCGCGCACCTTCTCGGCGGCGTAAACCGCGTCCTGATGATCGCCCAGCACGGTCTGGAATTTGCGAGTCGCCTTGATCAGTTCGGACAGCTTCTCGGCCTGCTTCTTCTTCGCCGCCGATCGGGCCAATTCCGCGGTGTAGCGCAGTTTCTTGCCGTGGATGCGCAGTGCGTGCAGGTCGTCGTCCGGTGGGTTCGGCGGCAGGGCGGCGACCGCGCGGGCGAGTTTTCGGTACGGCTTCCGCACGTCGGCGGCCAGACCGGGCTTCTCGGACGGCGTCTCGTCGATCTCGTGCTCCGCGGTGCGGGACAGCTGGGCGATGCCCTGCAGCAGGGTCGCGTACCGCGGGCTCGACAGCGCCCGGTTCAGCCGGCGGCGGGCGGTGGTGCGTTCGGCGACGAAGCGGGACACCAGCCGTCGGCCGGCGGCCTGGTCTCGGACGTCGAAGTCGGCGATCACCTCGCGCAGGTGGCCGATCAGGACGTCGTAGTCGCGGACCTCCCCGAGCACCTGGCCCAGCCAGCCGAGATCGGCGCGCACCGGTTCCGCGGTGGCCCCGACCAGCGCGCTGGAGGATTTCAGCACGCTCCGCATCCGCCGTTGCGCCACGCGCATCTGGTGCAGTTCTTCCGGATCGGCACCGGCCCGGGTGCCGGGTTCGCGGGACAGCAGTTCGCGCAGTTCGTGGTCGAGTTTGGCGCGCACGTGCGCGGCCGCCGGGGCCTCGGGGTCCGCTGTCGCCGGTTCGGCGGGGAGCCCGAGTGCGGCCGGCGTCGTCGGTTCCGGAGTGCGGCGGCGGCTGGTCGCTTCGGAAGTCACGTGGTTAATGGTAGGTGAACAACGAGCGGATCGGAGTCCGCCGAAACAGCGAGAGGGTGCGCTCCCGCCGCGGGAAGCGCACCCTCTCGAAGGCTGGATCAGTTGGCGTGCAGTGCTTCGTTCAGCTTGATGCCGACGCCGCCGCGCGGCACGACCTCGACCGCGCCGGTCGCGGAGTTGCGCCGGAAGACCGCGCCGGAGATGCCGGACAGCTCGCGTGCCTTGACCGTCTTGCCGTCGACCTCGACCTTGGTGCCCGCGGTGATGTACAGCCCGGCCTCGATCACCGAATCGTCGCCGAGGGAGATGCCCGCGCCGCCGTTCGCGCCGATCAGGCAGCGCTCGCCGACCGAGATCACCTCGGTGCCGCCGCCGGACAGGGTGCCCATGATCGACGCGCCGCCGCCGACGTCGCTGCCGTCGCCGACCAGCACGCCCGCCGAGATGCGACCCTCGACCATCGACGCGCCGAGCGTGCCCGCGTTGAAGTTGACGAAGCCCTCGTGCATCACGGTGGTGCCGGACGCGAGGTGCGCGCCGAGGCGCACGCGGTCGGCGTCGGCGATGCGGACGCCGGTCGGCAGCACGTAGTCGACCATCCGCGGGAACTTGTCCACGCCGTACACCGCGACCGCGCCGCGCGACCGCAGCCGCAGCCGGGTCTGCTCGAAGCCCTCGACCGGGCACGGGCCGTGGCTCGTCCACACGACGTTGGCCAGCAGGCCGAAGATGCCGTCGAGGCTCTGCCCGTGCGGCCGGACCAGGCGGTGCGACAGCAGGTGCAAGCGCAGGTAGACGTCGTGGGCGTCGGCGGGCGCGGTGGCAAGGCTGCCGATCGTGACGCGCACCGCGACGACCTCGACACCGCGGTCGGTGTCCGGGCCGAGCAGCGCGGCCGCGGACTCGCCGAGCAGCTCGGCGGTCTGCTCCGCGGTCAGCCGTTCGGTGCCGCTGGTGCCTGCGTCGACCAGCTTGGGGTGCGGGTACCAGGTGTCCAGCACGGTCCCGTCGGACGTGACGGTCGCCAGCCCGACGCCGACGGCGCCGGTCGTTTCGGGGTCAGGGGTCTGCTCGCTCACGCTGGTCACGGTAGCCGAAGCGAGCCGGATCAACCCGTGGTGGCCAGCTGGTTCACCTTTTGCTTGACCTCGGTCAGCGCGGCCGAGATGGAGACGAGCGCCTGCGTGCACTCCCCGCCCGGCGTCGCCACGGTGGTGCAGCCTGCCTGGCGGAACGCGCCGACCGCCTGGTCGATCGCGGTCGCGTCGCGGTCGAGCGGCTGGTTGACCGTCTTGCCCGCTTTCGCCAGCTTGTGCACCGAACCGGCGGTGTTGCCCACCTCGGTGACGTATTTCTCACAGCCCTTGGGCAGCTGGGTTTGCGGGCCGGTGAAGCAGGAGTCGGCCGACAGCGCCTCGAGCTTGGTCGGCAGGGCGTCCGGACCCGGATCGCCGGCGCCAGGACGGGCCTTGGGCCCGGCCTCGGTACTGCAGCCGGTGAGGACGAGGGCGAGGACGCCCAGAGCGACCAGGGAGCTTCGCGTGCGCACGTCCTCACGGTAGCCCCCGTGCTGGCTGGGTACGGTGCCGGTATGACCTCCCTTGACCTGCGCGCCGATCCGGCCGAGCTCACTGCTGCCCTTGTGGATGTGTTCAGCGTCTCTGGGGAGGAGGGGCGGCTTGCTGACCTGGTGCAGGCGGCTCTGAGCGAGCAGGCTCCGCATTTGGAGGTTGTGCGTAATGGGGATGCTGTGTTGGCGCGGACTCATTTGGGGCGGGCTTCGCGGGTGATTCTTGCCGGGCATCTGGATACGGTGCCGGAGAATTCCAATTTGCCTTCTCGGCGTACTGGGGCTGGGGACGATGCGGTGTTGCATGGTCTTGGTTCGGTGGATATGAAGGGTGGGGATGCGGTGTTTTTGCATCTCGCCGCTACTTTGCCGGAGCCTCGGCATGATGTGACGTTTGTTTTTTATGATAATGAAGAGGTTGAGGCTGTTCGGAATGGGCTTGGGCGGATTGAGCGGGAGTTGCCTGAGTGGCTTGTGGGTGATTTGGCGGTTGTGGGGGAGCCGTCTAATGGGGTGATTGAGGCTGGGTGTCAGGGGACGTTGCGGGTTGAGGTTCGGACTTCTGGGGCTCGGGCGCATACTGCTCGGGCTTGGATGGGGTCGAATGCGATTCATGCGTTGGCTGAGCCGTTGCGGCGGTTGGATTCTTATTCGGCTCGGGTTGTCGAGATTGACGGGCTGACTTATCGGGAAGGGCTGCAGGCTACTGCTATTTCTGGTGGGGTGGCTGGGAATGTTGTTCCTGATTCAGCTGTTTTGACGGTTAATCATCGGTTTGCGCCGGATCGGGGGGCGGAGCAGGCTGAGGCTCATGTGCGTGAGGTTTTTGACGGGTTTGATGTGACGTTGGTGGATATGTCGCCTGGGGCGTTGCCTGGGTTGTCGGAGCCTGCTGCCGCGGAACTTGTGGCTGCGGCTGGGGGGACTGCTGCGGCTAAGTTGGGGTGGACGGATGTGGCTCGGTTTGCTGCGTTGGGGATGCCTGCGGTGAATTTTGGGCCTGGGGATCCTACGTTGGCGCATACGCAGCAGGAGAATGTTCGGGTTGGGGAGATTCGGGGGGTTGCTGAGGTGTTGAGGAAGTTCCTTAGTTGAGGGGTCGGCTCGTCGCCTGGCGGCGACATTGCGCACGGGTGGTTGCGTGGGGCACCCCGAAGCTTGATTGTGCTGACGGTCTGGGGGTGCTTGTCAAGG